>JBFXEK010000103.1:0-5994 GCA_050180155.1 Thiomonas sp.
ACTCCATCGTCACCGAAGCCGCCGCGCTCAGCGCCCTGCGGCGCGATTTGCACGCCCATCCCGAGCTGTGTTTCGAGGAGCAGCGCACCGCCGACGTGGTCGCGGCGCGGCTGCAGGGCTGGGGCATCGAGGTGCACCGCGGGCTGGGCCAGACCGGGGTGGTGGGGGTGATCGCCGGGCGCGACGGCGGCAAAAGCGGGCGCATGGTCGGGCTGCGCGCGGACATGGACGCGCTGCCGGTGACCGAGCGCAATACCTTCGCCCACGCCAGCCGGCACCCGGGCAAGATGCACGCCTGCGGCCACGACGGGCACACGACCATGCTGCTGGCCGCGGCGCAGGCGCTGGTGCAGTCGCGCGACTTCGACGGCACGGTGGTGTGCATTTTCCAGCCGGCCGAAGAAGGCGGCGGCGGCGCGCGGGAAATGATCGCCGACGGGCTGTTCGCGCGCTTCCCGGTGCAGGCGGTGTTTGGCATGCACAACTGGCCGGGCATTCCGGCGGGGCATTTCGCCGTCAAGGCCGGGCCGGTGATGGCGTCGAGCAACGAGTTTCGCGTGCGGCTGACGGGCAAGGGGTCGCACGCGGCGATGCCGCACCTGGGGCTGGACCCGGTGCCCGCGGCGTGCCAGCTGGTGCAGGCATGGCAGACCATCGTCACGCGCAACCGCGACCCGCTCGACCCGGCGGTGATTTCGGTCACCATGATCCACACCGGCGAGGCGACCAACGTCGTGCCCGAGGTGGCGGAGATTGCGGGCACGGTGCGCACCTTCAGCACCGAGACGCTGGACTTGATCGAGGCGCGCATGCGCGAGGTCGCCCGCCATACCGCGGCGGCGTTCGGCTTGACGTGCGAGTTCGAGTTCCGCCGCAACTATCCGCCAACCATCAACCACGCCGCCGAGGCCGAGTTTGCGCGGGCGGTGATGGTCGATCTGGTCGGCGCGGACAAGGTGCACGAGTTCACCCCGTCGATGGGGGCGGAGGATTTCGCCTTCATGCTGCAGGCCAAGCCGGGTGCGTATGTGATCATCGGCAACGGCGACGGCGCGCACCGCGACCCCGGACACGGCGCCGGCCCGTGCACCCTGCACAACCCGAATTACGACTTCAACGACGCGCTGATTCCGCTGGGCGGCAGCTTCTGGGTGCGGCTGGCGCAGGCGTGGCTGGCGCGGGGGTGAGGGCGGTGGCGGGGCCCGTGCTGCGCGGCGCAAAATCGCGCCGGTGTTGGCGCTGAAAGGGGAAGGGTATGGCCGCGAATTGGCAAGATCGGCCGCTGCGCATGAGCGTGGAGGAATACCTCGCGAGCGAGCCGCTGAGCGAGGTCAAGCGCGAGTATCTGAACGGCACGGTCGTGGCGATGGCCGGGGCGGGCGAGCGGCATGGGCTGATCTGCTTTGCCGGGACGATGTTGCTTGGGCCGCTGGCGCGCAAAGCGCGTTGCCAGCTGTTCATCGCTGACATGAAAGTCTGCGTGCAAACCCAGCAGGGCACGACGTTCTATTACCCCGACCTGCTGCTCAGCTGCGACCCGCAGGACCGCGAGTCGCCGTACTACCGCCGCAGCCCCTGCCTGATCGTCGAGGTCACGTCGCCGTCGACCGAGCGCATCGACCGGCGGGAAAAGTTCTACGCCTACGCGCAGGTGCCGGGGCTGCGCGAATACCTGATCGTCGGCAGCGAATCGCCCGAGGTGGAGCTGTGGCGGCGCCCCCGCGGCGAGGCCGGGCTGGCATGGCAAGAGTGCGCGCGCCCGGGCGCCGACGGCCTGCTGCGGCTGGATTGCCTGGACGCGGCGGTCGATTGCACCGGGTTTTACGCCGACGTGCCCGAGCTGGCGGCAGCGGCGGCGTCGGCCTTTGCCGCGGAAAAATCGACTTCGGCGTAGATCTCGGCCAGCGGCAGTGAGAATAGGCGCTCGCCCGCGGCGACGGGCAGCGTGGCCGGCAGCCCGCGCGCTTCGTGCAGCGTCCACTCGCCCGTGGCGCCTCGGGTGTAGGCCTCGGCCAGCGGCTCGTCCTGCGCGATGAACACCACCGCGTGCAGGGTCGGCAGCTGGCGGTAGGCGGCGAACTTGGCGCCGCGGTCGCGGCCTTCGGTCGAGGGCGAGAGCACTTCGACCACCAGCAGCGCGTCGTGCTGCTCGTCGCGCCGCGCGGCGTCGGCGGCCGAGCGGGTGACGAACACATCGGGGTAGAAACCGGCGTTGGCCGCCTCCACCCGCAGCCGCACGTCGGCCATGTACACGCGGCAGGGCGTGCCGCGGGTCTGCTGGCGCAGGGCGAAGGTGGTGTTGAGGCTGATGACGTTGTGGGTCGTGGTCGTGCCGGTCATCGCGAACACCTCGCCGTCGAGGTATTCGTGGCGTACCGGCTGCGACGTTTCCCACGCCAGGTAATCAGCGTAGCTGAACAGCGGTTGGGACAAGACGGCAGCCATGACGGCCTCCAGCGCGTCGCGCAGACAGATACCCAAAAGTTTAAGCGCGTCGCCGCGGCGTTGCGGCCCGTGGCGTGTTCAGGGTGCGTGCGCTGCAGCCTGTTCGCAGGTTTTGACCATCTGCCCGCCGAGCTGCGCGGAGATGCGCGCCAGCGTGCCGAGCTGCTCGGGGGTGAGCGCGGGCAGGCGCAGCACGGTGCGCTCCATGCCAGCGTTGCGTTGTACCACTTTGGCGCCTTGCACGCCCAGTCTGCCGACGATCTGCAGCTGTTGCTGTGCCGCGGCTTCGGTGCTGAACACGCCCAGCGAAATGCCGGGTTCGTAGCGCGGGCGGTCGCTCACCGGGGCGAAGACTTTGACGCGCCCGTCCTGCTGCAGCGCGGCGAGCGCGGTTTGCATCGCCGCGTGGCTGGGGTAGGGGCCGAGCAGCACCATCCACTGCGGCGGCGTGGGGTAGGTGTGCGCTTGCGCGTGCAGCCCGGCCTTGGCCAGCGCGGCCTGCGCCTGCGCCAGCGCGTCGGCCTGCATGGCGCCGAACGGGCCGATCTGGCGGCAGACGGTGTGCACCGCGGCGGCAGCGGGCGCCGATGCGGCAGCAGGCGCGGCGCTGGCAGTGGCGGCGCTGGCGGTGGCGCCAGGGGCGGCGGACGGGGCCGGGGTGGAAGCGGCAGAGGAGGCCGCAGAGGAGGCCGCAGAGGGGGCAGCAGAGGATGCAGCAGAGGGGGCAGCAGAGGATGCAGCAGAGGGGACAGCCGCGGCGGCGCTGCCCGCAGGCAAGGGGGTGACGTGCACCTGCTCGGGGTGGACTTGTAGCGCCAGGCGCTGCGGCTCGCGCTGCGTCGCCGGGCCGAGGCCGGCTGCGGCCAGCCAGCCTTGCGACCAGGCGAAAAAGGCGAGGTTGGCGAGCAGCAGGGCGAAGAACAGGGCGCGCATGGGTCGGACGAAGCGGAGGATCGTGCGGGCGTTATTGTGCGGCGTGCGCGGCCTGCAGCCGCAGCGAGACGTCGGCGCTGCGCACCAGCCGTTCGCCGTGCGCGGTGCGCACGCGCAGCGCGCCGTCTGCCGCCAGGCCGAGCGCGGTGCCGCAAAACAGCGTCTGGCCGCGGTCGTGCACGCACACCGGCTGGCCGGCCCAGGCGTGCAGCGCGTTCCACTGCGCCAGCGCGGCGGCCAGCGCGCGTGGGCCGGCTTGCAGACCGTCCAGCAGCGCCGGCAGCAGCGCGGCCAGCGCCTGGCCGCGGCTGAGGTGCAGCCCGGCGGCGTCGAGCCCGGTGGCCTGCGGCAGCCCGGCGGGAGTGCGCAGATTGACGCCGAAACCGATCACCGCCCAGCGCGCCTGCGCGGTGTCCGCCACTTCGACCAACACGCCGCCGAGCTTGCCCCAGCCGCGCATGCCACCGTCTGCGGCAGGCGATGCGGGCGACTCGGCCGGCGACCGGGTGACGGGCAGCAACAGGTCGTTGGGCCATTTCAGCCGCACGCCGGCGGCGCCCAGCGCGTGCAGCGCCTGCGCCAGCCACACGCCGGTGGCCAGACTGAGCGCGGTGATGTCGCGCTGCGGCGCGAACGGCCAGGCGAGCGAGCACAGCACGCTGCTGCGGGCGTCGTCCTGCCAGGCGCGGCCTTGGCGGCCGCGGCCGGCGGTTTGGCGCGCGGTGGCCAGCAGCGTGGGCGAGTCGAGCTGCCCGGTGCGGGCTGCGGCCAGTAGATCGGCGTTGGTCGATCCGGTCTGCGCCACCCAGCGCACGGCGCAGGCGGCATGGCGGGCGGCGAGCTGCGCGCGCAGCGGCGCCAGCGGGTCGAGCGGTGCGGGCTGCGCGGCGTTTGCGCCGGTGGCGTCGGGCAAGGCGGGATTCATCCGGGACGTTGGCGGGAGGCAGGCGGTGTCATTTGCGCGGGCGGTGCTTGGGGGCGAGCAGGGTGCCGCGGCAATCGGGCGCGCCGCAGCGGCAGGCATAGTCGCGCTTGACCTTGGCGGTGTGGCGGGCGTCGAGTTCGAGCGCGTAGTCGAAAAACAGCTCTTCGCCCGCGGCGATGTCGCGTAGCGCGTAGATGAATACGCGGTCGCCCACCTGTTGCGCCTGGCAATTGGGCGCGCAGGAGTGGTTGATCCAGCGCGCGCTGTTGCCGTGCACGCCGCCGTCGATCACGCTGCCGTCGCCCAGAGAAAAGTAGAAGGTGTGGAACGGTTGCGCCGGGTCGCGTGGGTGGCGGCGCAGCGCTTCGTCCCAATCGATGCGCTCGCCCTTGTATTCGATGATGCGCTGACCGGCGCGCAGCGGGCGGCGGGCGAACACGCCGCGACCGTGGATGGGAGAGTTCTGCACGCGGATGTACGGGCCGCTGGACGGCGCGCTGACGGGGGCGGTGCGGCGGGTGGACATGGGACGCGGTGGCGCAACGGCGCAAACTCGGTAAAGTAGAAAAAGGAACGGCAGAGGCGGAGGAGACGAACTGCCCGCGATCGTTCCCGAACCAAGGCATTCTAGGGAGCCCTCATCATGGATCAACTGCGTCGTACCCATCTCCGCGCTTTTGCCAGCGTGCTGGCGCTGGCGGCTGCGCCCGCCTGGGCGCAAAGCGTGGCCGAGCAGGCCAGCGCGCTGGAGAAAAAAGACAAAAAAGCCGTGCCGCTGCCCAGAGTCGGCAGCGCTCTGGCGTTGCCGCCGACGGTGGAACTGATCGACGGCAAGACGCTGCACACCAAAGACTGGGCGGGCAAGGTGGTGGTGCTCGAATACTGGGCGACGTGGTGCCCGTTCTGCGCGCGGCAGATGCCGCACATGCAGGCGCTGTACCAAAAAGAACATGGCCGCGGGCTGGAAATGCTGGCGCTGTCGATCGACAAAAAGGCGGCGGACGTGCCGCCGTTCGTCAAGAGCAAGAATTACACCTTCCCGGTGGCGTGGCTGTCGCCCGCACTGGCCAGGGCGCTGCCCAAACCCGCCGGGCTGCCGGTGACCATCGTTCTGGGCCGCGACGGCAAGGTGGTGCTGGCCGAGTCGGGCGAGATGTTCGCCGAAGAAATCGCCGGCATCGCCAAATTCCTTTGATTGCGTCCTCCTCATGAACAAAACCCTGGTCATCGCCGAAAAGCCCAGCGTCGCGCAGGACATCGTGCGCGCGCTCACCCCGCAGTCGGGCAAGTTCGACAAGCACGACGAGTATTTCGAAAACGCGCAGTACGTGGTGACCTCGGCGGTCGGCCATCTGGTGGAAATCAAGGCGCCCGAGGAGTTCGAGGTCAAGCGCGGCAAGTGGAGCTTCGCCCACCTGCCGGTGATTCCGCAGCGCTTCGACCTGGACCCGATCGACAAGACCAAGGGCCGGCTGGCCGCGGTGGTCAAGCTGATCAAGCGCAAGGACGTGAGCACCCTGGTCAACGCCTGCGACGCCGGGCGCGAGGGCGAGCTGATCTTCCGCCTGATCCTGCAGTACGCCGAAGGCGGCAAGCCGCTGCGCAAGCCAGTGCAGCGGCTGTGGCTGCAGTCGATGACCCCGCAGGCCATCCGCGACGGCTTCGCGCGGCTGCGCAGCGATGAAGAAATG
>JBFXEK010000104.1:0-5989 GCA_050180155.1 Thiomonas sp.
CGGCGGATCAACAGCGCGCGCGTCTATCCGCTGGGCGCGCTGACCAAAGGGCTGCAAGGCGAGCGGCAGAGCGAAATGGCCGAACTCACCCGCGCCAGCTGCATCGGCCTGTCGCAGGCCGATACGCCGATCGCCGACACCAAAGTGCTGTACAGCGCGATGCAATACGCCAGCACCTTCGGTTACAAGGTCTGGCTGCGGGCCAAAGACGCGGCGCTCAGCCGTGGCGGCATCGCCGCCAGCGGTGCCTATGCCCAACGCCTGGGGCTGGCAGGCGTGCCGGTGATCGCCGAAACCGTGGCGCTGCACACCGTGTTCGAGCTCATGCGCGCCACGGGTTGCGCGGTGCACATCAGCAAACTGTCGAGCAGCCAGGGCGTGGAGCTCGTGCGCCAGGCCAAGGCCGAAGGGCTGCCGCTGACTTGCGACGTGTCGATCAACAACCTGCTGCTCACCGATCTGGACATCGGCTACTTCGATCCCCGCGCCCGGCTCGACCCGCCGCTGCGCCAAGGCAGAGACCGCGACGCCCTGCGTGCCGCGCTGGCCGACGGCACCATCGACGCGCTGTGCTCCGACCACACCCCGGTGAGCAGCGACGACAAAACGCGAACCTTCGCCGACGCCGCCCCCGGCGCCACTGGGCTGGAGCTACTGCTGCCCGCCGTGCTGCAGTTCGCCGCCGCTAGCGGGCTGCCGCTGGCGCACGCGCTGGGCTGCGTCGGCCACCGCGCCGCCCGCGCCGCCGGCCTGCCACCGGCCAGTCTGGCCGCAGGCGAGGCCGCCGAACTCATCGTGGTCGATACGCAGGCACGCTGGCGCGCCACACCCGAAGCGCTGTACAGCCAGAGCCGTCACACCCCGCTGGCCGAGCACGACTTGCAAGGCCGCGTGCGACACACCGTGATCGACGGCCGGGTGGTATGGAGCGACTCGGCCACCACCGCGTCGGCATGAACGCGCTGCCCCGCCGGCCGACGCCACCCGCCGACGCCGCGGCGAGCGCAGCCGACATGTCGCCCGCCCGCACAGAGGTCGGCGCCGCGGCTGACGGCGACCGCAGCGTCACGCCCGACTGCATGCTGCAACCGGCCAGCACACCCGCGCCCTTGCTGCGCCGGGTCAGCGCGCCGCTGCGCTTTGGCGCGCGGCTGAGCCAACTGAGCGCGCACGCGCTGCGCGGCCAGCGCATCGTCGCACGCGAATTTCCGCAACTCGACGCCGCCGGCCGCGCGCAACGCATTCGCGACTGGTCGGCACAATTGCTGCGGTTGAGCGGAGTCGAGCTGCACGTCAGCGGCACGCCGCCGGCCAGCCCATCGCTAGTCGTCGCCAACCACGTCTCTTGGCTAGACATTTTTGCCATCAACGCAGTGCAACCGGTGCGCTTCGTCTCCAAAGCCGAGGCCGCGCGCTGGCCGCTGATCGGCCCGCTCGTGCGGGGTGTGGGCACGCTGTTCATCGAACGACAGCGCGCGCAAGACGTCGTGCGCGTCATCCACCAAATGGCGCAGTGCCTGCAACAAGGCGACCACGTCGGCGTCTTTCCCGAAGGCACGACCAGCACCGGTCTGGATGTGCTGCCGTTTCATGCCAACCTGTTTCAGGCCGCCTGCAGCGCCGACTGCCCGGCGCCGGTCCAGCCCGTGCTGGTGTTTTACGCCGACCGCGCCAGCCAGCGCTACTCCCGCGCCGCCGCCTACGTGGGCGACGAAACCATGGTCGGCAGCCTGTGGCGCATCTGCGCCGCGCCCGAGTTGCGCGTCGAGCTCCATTACCTACCCCCGCTGCAGTCGACCAACCGGCGCACGCTGGCGGAACAAACACGCGACGCCATTGCGGGGCAGTTGCGTGCGCGGATGGGGTCAGGTCTAGCTTCGTAGCATTTTCTGCGCGGATGGGGTCAGGTCTAGCTTCGTAGCATCTTCTGGCCAACTTGCTACTGTTCTAGACCTGACCCCCAACCATTATCCGGCGCAGCAGGACAGTTGACTGACGTCCCTGCTGAAAGTCTGCGCTGCGAGTTTGAGTGCTTCCACCGTGGTCAGGTAAGGGAACAAGGCATCGGCCAGATCGGTCACGGTCATGCCCGCGCGCAGCGCCAGCGCGGCAGTCTGGATGAGTTCGCCGGCCTGCGCCGCCACGGCCTGCACGCCGAGCAGCCGGCCGCTTGCGGCTTCGGCGACGATTTTGACCAGGCCGCGGGTGTCGAAATTCACCAGTGCGCGCGGCAGGTTGTCCAGCGTGAGCACGCGCGTGTCCACCGCGTGCCCGGCGTGGCGCGCCTGCGCCTCGCTCAGCCCGACGCTGGCGACCTGCGGGTCGGTGAACACCACGGTGGGCATGGCCGAGAGGTCCAGGCGTGCTTGCCCGCCCGTCATATTGCGCGCCGCGCGGGTGCCCGCTGCAGCGGCAACGTAGACGAACTGCGGCAGATGGGTGCAGTCGCCCGCGGCGTAAATCTGTGGCACGCTGGTGCGCAGCATGTCATCGACGACGATGGCGCCGCGCGCATCGCGGGCCACGCCCAACGCCTCCAGTCCCAGCTCTTCGGTATTGGGCACGCGACCGGTGGCCAGCAGCAGGCGGTCGGCGCGCACCTGGCCGCCGGGAAGGGACAGTACGAACTCGCCGCCGACGTAGCGCACCTGATCGGCCACGGTATGCAAGCGCACGTCGATGCCTTCGGCGGCAAAGACCGAGGCCAGCACCTCGCCCAGTGCCGGATCTTCCGCCGACAGCAGGGTGCTGCGCGCCAACAGGGTGACGTGGCTGCCCAGCCGGGCGAAGGCCTGTGCGAGTTCGACGGCAACCACCGAGCCGCCGATCACCGCCAGCCGCGGCGGGATTTGCGCACTGGCCAGCGCCTCGGTCGACGTCCAATAGGGCGTGCCCTCCAGGCCGGGAAGCGGCGCAATGGCCGGCCGCGCGCCCGTGGCGATGAGGCAGCGGTCGAACTCCACGGCCTGCTCGCCGCCGTCGGCCCGTGCGACATGCAGGGTGTGCGCGTCGGTGAACCGCGCCTGGCCGTGCAACAGGGCGATGCCGGGATGGCTGGCGAGCACGTTCTGGTATTTGGCCGCGCGTAGCTGCTCGACCCGCGCCTGCTGTTGTGCCAGCAGACTGGCACGGTCGATCGACGGCGTACACGGTGAAATGCCGGCATCGAACGCGCTGGTTCGGCGCAGGTGCGCGATGTCGGCGGCGCGGATGAAGATTTTGGAAGGGACGCAGCCGACGTTGACGCAAGTGCCGCCCAGCGTGCCGCGTTCGACCAGCGTCACCCGTGCACCGCGACCGGCCGCCTCGATCGCCGCCGCCACCGCCGCCGCGCCGCTGCCGATGACCGCCACGCGCAGCGCGCGGCCGGCTGGCGGTGAGGAGCCCGATGGCGCGTCGCCCGCATCGGCCACCGGCCGCGCCGTATACCCCGCGCCGGCAACGGCGGCGATCAAAGCCGCTGCCGTCACTGCCGAGTCGGCCTGCACCCGGGCGCGTGCCTCGGGGTATTGCACCTGCGCGGTCTGCACCCCGGGCAAGGCAGCGAGCGCGGCTTGCACGTGCGTGGCGCACGCGGGGCAAGTCATGCCGCCGATGTCGAGATCCACGGCGATGGATCGCGGGCTGGAGCGCATGCTCATGGCCTCAATGCGCCACGGTCGAAGGATAGCCGGCGTCGGTGGTCGCCCGGATCAGCGCCTGCACCGAGGTCTTGCCGTCGTCGTAAGTGACGCGCGCATCTTTTTTCGCCTCGTCGACACGAACGGCTTTCACCCCCGGCACGGCCATCAACGCCTTGTGCACGGTGATCGGGCAGACGCCGCAGGTCATGCCCGGTACGTCAAGAGTCACGGTTTGCTCGGCCGCCCATGCAGGCACGCTGCCAGCGGCGAGCACAGCCAGAGTCAAAACGAGTTGTTTCATGGCAGATCCTTTCGATTCAATAAAACCAGGGAGCGATATAGGGAAAGGTCAGCGCGACGACAACGAGCGCCGCCACCAACCAAAACAGCAGTTTGTACGCCGCGCTCACCCGCGGCAGAGCGCAGACCTCACCGGGTTTGCACGCCGCTGCAGGTCGCCACAGCCGACGCCAGGCGAAAAACAACGCCAGCAGCGCCACGCCGAGAAACAGCGGGCGGTACGGTTCGAGTAGGGTGAGGTTGCCGATCCACGCGCCGCTGATGCCCAGCGAGAGCAGCAACAACGGCCCTAGGCAGCAGGTGGAGGCGGCAATCGCCGCCACGGCGCCGGCGACCAGCGCACCGCGTCCGCGAGGAGGGTGGGTTTGCGACATGACAGACTCCGCTGAATGCACACGGGTAGCACGATAAGGCCGTACCGAAGTCCGGAGTCAAGACCGCCTGCACCATACCCCCAAGCGCAGCGGGAAAATGGCGTCGGCGCATTCACCGCGCCCGTTCAATCCGGCGGTGAGTGCAGCGCGGCGATCAATGGGCAAGACGCCGCCTGCTGGTTGCCGGAGCAGGCGCGCAGCATGTGCGCCAGCGCCGACTCGATGCGCTGCAAATCGGCAATACGCTGGCGCACGTCAGCCAGTTTGCGCGCGCCCAGCGCGCTGGCCTGCGAGCAGTGCAGCCCGTCGTCGAGCTGCAGCAACTCGGCCACTTCGTCCAGGCTGAATCCCAGGCGCTGCGCCGACTTGATGAACCGCAGCCGCGCCAGATCCTGTGCGCCGTAGTGGCGAAAGCTGCCCTGCGCCCGCGGCGGCGGCGCCAGCAAGCCCCGACGCTGGTAAAAGCGGATGGTTTCCACATGCACCCCCGCGGCACGGGCGAGGGCGCCGATCGTCAGTTGGCTTGCTGCGCTGCACATCGTTCGGGCATGATAAGCTGACCCATTTGGCAACAACCATACCGCGTTAACCCGCGCTCGCCGTAGTTCAATGGATAGAACGGCTGCCTCCTAAGCGGCAAATACAGGTTCGATTCCTGTCGGCGGGACCAGCGTAGGGCAGATGCCGCCATCAATCCCGTTCAGCCGCTGGCCCGCGCTTCACCGGCTCACCGGCCCGCCGTGTTTCACCCAATCCGGAAATCCCTCGCGGTACCAGTAAATGGTTTTATAGCCGTGCCTGAGGGCAAACACCACGCCTTTGTAGCTCTTCCAGCATTCCGGGCCGTTGCAGGCGATGATGAGCGGGCGCGACTTGTCGGGAAAGCGTGACAGCAGGTCGAACTGGTCTTTGCTTGCATCAAAGCCGATGTTCTTGTCCGAATGCTCGATGTACGGCACCGACACCGCGCCGGCGATATGGCCTTCGGCGTATTCGGTACTAGCGCGGTCGTCGATCAACGTCACCCCCTGCGCCATGAGCTGCCGCACCTGGGCAAAATCGACGGTTTTTGCGCCGTCGAGGTGGCGCGGAGTGAAGTAGCCGAGTTCGGCGACTGCCGCGTAATTCTGCGCGGCGATCGGCTGCAACCCCTGCAGCCCGGCCTGACCCAGCGCCTGCGCCAAATCGGCATCGGGTGACAGCAGCGCCTGCGCCAGCTTGGTGCGCACGTCTTCGGGCAGTTTGTTGCTCAGCGCCACCCCCATGCCCGGCACTTGCAAGGTCGATTCGAGCAGCAGCCGATACCTTCCAGGGTACTGTTTTTTCAGTGACTCCCACTGCACCGGGCTGAGCGCGGCCCCTGCCGCGTTGCCGAACGTCAGCGCCAGCAGCGCCGCCCCGCCCTCCTTGTAAAAATGCAGTTGCGACAACTGCTGCGCGTTGAATCCGGCCTGCGTGAGCAGACCTCGCGCCAGATACGCCACCAGCGACTCCTGCGCCGGCAGGGCGATCACCTGCCCGCGCAAATCCGCCAGCTTCTGCGCTTTGGAATCGACGGGCACGGCAAACACCACCCCGGCGTCACCACGTTGCGCCGCCACAGGCACGTAGCCAAAGCGCGTGGCCGTGCCGATGACGTTCGCCGGCCCCACCAGCACCGGCCAATGCTGGATGAAAATTTGCGGCGTCACC
>JBFXEK010000105.1:0-5984 GCA_050180155.1 Thiomonas sp.
CACCGCCAAAATGCTGCTCGATTACCGCAGCGGACTGCGCGACGAAGATCCACGGGCCCGGCTGATGACCAGCATCGCCCGCATGATGACCCCGCAGCAGATCGCCGACGTCTCTGCCTAGTACGCCAGCCTGCCCAAACCGGTGGCGCCACAGGCTCAGGCCGTACTGCCCGCACCGCTGAGCGCCGCCGAACTGCAGCGCGCCGAGCGGCTGGTGCGCAAGGGAGACTCCAGCCGGCTGATCACCGCGTGCGCTTCCTGCCACGGCCTGCACGGCCAAGGCAAAGGCAGCACCCCGGCGATTGCCGGGCAAACGACGGACTATTTTGTCCGCACCATGCGGCTGTACCACAGCGGCGCGCGCCACAACGACGTGTACGCAGGCATGAGCCAGTTCAGCCAGCGCCTGGGTGACGCCGACACTGTGTTGATTGCGCGCTATTACGCCAGCCTGACGACCCCACCGCGAGTGGCGCAGGCCAACTGATGCAGCCAGCAGGCCGGCGGCTGCAGCGCCTCAGTGTTGCGGCGTGGCCAGTGCGGCGTCACGCGCTTGGGCGATGGCCGCGGCCGTGCGGCGGTACACCTGCGGGTGCGGCTGGCCGATGCGCAGCGCGACGTCGATGGCGCCCTGCGCCGCCTTCCAGTCGCCGGCAGCCAGCAGCGCCTGCGCCAAATTGTTCATCGGGTCGCCGTCTTGCGGGTTCGCCCGGGCCGCTTCGGCAAAATGCACCGCGGCGCGCGCGTAGTCTTTGCGCGCGTAGGCCAAATTGCCCAGACCCATCATGGCTACCCAAGCGCCTGGCCAGCGCTGCAGTGCAGCGGTATACGCCGCCTGCGCCGCCTGCGGCGCGACGCCTTCGAGCGCAGCCACGGCCTGCAGATACGCCTGCGCATCGACTTGTGCAGGGAACTGCCCCGGTTGCAGCACGACGAACGCCCACCTGCCGCCCGCCGCCCAAGAGCGGTCGAACTGCCCGATCGACAGTTGCAGATCGCGCGCCGTGCTCGAATGCAGGGTCACGTTGTCCGCCCGCAAGTCGTAGCCGGTGAGCACGGCGTAGTGCCAGTCGCGCGGCCCCAGTCCGGTTTTCTGCAGCACCACGGCAGGATGGCCTGCGGCCACTTGGGCGAACAACACGCCGAGCTGCGGCGGCAGCACCACGGCGATACGCCGGGCACGACGCGTAGCGCCAAGTAAATCGAATTGCAGACTGCCGCCAAGCGCTGGGGTGAACACCTGCGCGGTCAATGCCTGCGGGTCGGTGTCTACCCCGCTGTACTGCAGCACCGACGCCAGCGATGCCGGGCCGCAAAAATGGCCGTCGTCGGGGAAAAACGGCACGCCCGCCACGTACGCGGCATCGGGCAAATGCGCCGGACGCTGCAGCAATTGCCCATGCTGGAATTGCGGCGGCGACGGCACGACCCCCGGCGGCAAGGCAGCGCAGCCACCGAGCAACGCGCTGCACAACACGATCGAACGCCACGCCCGCGGCGCGCGACTCACCGCCATGGCACCACGCTCACAGCGCCAGGACCACCAGAATGGCGACGAGCAAGATGATCACCATTTCCTGAAAGCCGATAGAGCCCGCTGCCGGCAGGCTGTTGATCTTGCCCGCCAATTCCGCCACTTCGGCATTGCTCAGCGCAGCCAGCCGCTGCTGCGTCACCTCCTGGCTCAGCCCCATCTGTTCGAGTTTGGCCCGCACGTCGGCGCGCGCCATGAAGGCGTCGAGCGTCTGCCGGTCTTTGGCCAAGGTCGCCGCATTTCCCGGCGCGGATTGCGTGGTGAGGTCTTGCGTGCCGATCAATTCGGCGCGGGCGGCAGGGGCTGCCACGATCAGGCTCGCGCCCATCGCGGCGACGGCAAACTGACGAAAGAAGCGGGAGGCAGACATGGATCGATCCTTTCAAAGATGTGAAATTTTGACGAAAGATCACACGACAAACGGCATTATCATGCGCCGCGAGTGTAACAGCGCATGGCGTCTCTCATCCTCCGGTGGCGATGAGCACGCCGACGACGACGAGAAACGCGGCGAACACCCGCTTGAGTGACGTGCCGGAAATGCGGTGCGCCACCTGGACGCCATACGGCGCCAACGCCATCGAAGCCACCGCCGTGACCGCCGCAGCCGGCAGGTACACATACCCCAGCGCCCCGTTCGGCAGCGGATGAACCGGGGCGTGCACCGACAGCATATAACTGAGCGCGCTCGACACGGCGATCGCCAGCCCGCACACCGTGCTCGTCGCCACGGCCTTGACCGGTTTGACTCCCAGCGCGACGAGCAGCGGCACGGTCATCGACCCGCCGCCGATGCCCACGACCGACGACACCGCGCCGATGCCCACACCGGCTGGCAGCAACCAGGCCGAGCGCGGCACACGGTCTTCGGCCTGCGCCGCGGAGCGGCCCTTGCCTTTGGCCATCTGCACCGCCATGAGTGCACAAAACGCCGCGATCACATAGCGCAAGGTCTGGGCACTGAGCATTTGTGCCACATGCGCGCCGAGAAAGCCGCCGATCACCATGCCAGGGGCCAGCCAGCGCCAGCTCGGCCAGAGCACGCCACCACGCCGAATGTGCGCCGTGGCCGAAGAAACGAAGGTCAGCACGATACTGGCCATCGAGGTGGCGACCGCCACGTGGATGACCTCGTCGGCCGGGATGCCCAGCGCCGGCAGGGCAAAACTCAGCGCAGCGACCAACAACAACCCGCCGCCGATGCCCAGCAGCCCGCCGAGAAACCCGGCAGACGCCCCCGCGAGCAAAAACACGCCAATCGACAACAGCATTGTCCTTCCCCGAGCCTTGCCGGCTCTGCCCCCAACGAAACGGATCTGCTCCGAAGCGTAGCGAATCGCTGCGTTTCGTGCTGCGCGCCCCGACCACAGCGGCCAAAAGCGCACAAAAAGATGGGCACAAAAAAACCCGCAAACCGGAAGTCTGCGGGCTGCGGCGCAAACCGGTCGCTCAGTCTTTGCGCTCGGGGTGAAGCAGGCGCTCCAGGCCGATGAGCTTCATCATGTATTTCTCGTAAATCGGCTCGGAGTTGCCCTTCTTCATCTTGCGGATGAAATATTTTTCAAAGGCAATTTTCGCCAGATGCACCCACTTGCCTTCGCCAAACCAGTTGACGTTGCGCGGCGGGATTTGCGGAATGGCGACGAACGCTGCGCCGGTGTTGCCGAAGTCGGCCAGGCAGATCGCCTGCCAAGTGCCGCTGTGCGTCGGCTGCTTGCCGGCAAGCTCTTCCTCGATGTTGTGCACGATGGCCGTGACCATCGACTCGATCATGTACCCAGTCTTGGGCACACCGCAGGGTACCGGCGTGGGGCCGACGGGCGGAATGGCGATGCATACCCCGGCAGAGTAGATGTTCTTGTACTTCGGGCTGCGCTGGTTTTTATCGACGATGACAAAGCCGCGCGGGTTGCACAATCCCTCCACCGCGGCCACTGCGTCCACCCCCTTGAACGCCGGCAGCATCATCGCATGTTTGAACGGCAGTTCATGCTGTTTGACCAGGTTGCCGTGCATGTCCAGTTCGTCGACGAACATCTTGCCGTCTTCGACCTTGGTCGTCTTCGCATTGGTGATCCAGCGGACGTCATGGTCGCGGAAAGCATGCTCCATGATGCCCTTGGAATCGCCCACCCCGTCCAGCCCGAGATGACCGATGTACGGCTCGGCGGTCACGAAGGTGATGGGCACTTTGTAGCGCAGTTTTTTCTTGCGCAGCGCGGTGTCGAGCACCATGGTGTATTCGTACGCCGGGCCGAAGCAGCTCGCCCCCGGCATCGCGCCAACGATCACCGGCCCCGGATCGGCCAACAGTTTTTCGTAGTCGGCATAGCACTTTTCGGCGTGGTCGATGGTGCAAATCGACTGGGTATAGCCGCCGTGCGGGCCCGCCCCCGGAACTTCCTCGAAGGCCAGTTTCGGCCCGGTGGTGATCACCAAAAAGTCGTAATTGACTTTCGCGCCGTCTTGCAGCGTCAGGGTATTGCTTTCCGGCTCGATCTTGGTCACCGCCTTCGGAATGAAATCAATGCCCTTGCGCTCCAGGTACGGCTTGATCGAAAAGATCACCTCGTCGCGGCTGCGCCAGCCTACGGCCACCCACGGGTTGGATGGGACGAATTGAAAATAATCCACGGTGTTGATCACCGTGACCTTGTGCGCTTTGCCGAGCGCTTCCCGCAGCTCATAGGCGGCTGGCATGCCACCAATGCCCGCGCCCAACACAACGATGTGTGCCATACCCTGGTCTCCTGATGTGCAAACAATGCCCGAAACGGGTCGGGCGGCCTTTGGATGGCGTCTGCGCCTGGTGTTTCAACCGACGCCATCGCAATCTCCTGCAGCCAGTCACCTCTGTTCTTCCCCGGCCGCCGCCCAAGGGGCTGGCGGCATCGGCACCTGCTGCAGACGCGGATTCAAGCATATCTACACCGCCCCATGTTTCCCGCGGTTTCCTGACAGACGCCAAAAAATGGCTTGATGAAACGCAAAATTACCCCGGCTGCATCAGTGTTAGTCCTAGTCTGGAAAAACCCTAATACTCCCGGAAGCATGGAGAAATCTTTTCTATACTTGATTTCAGACAAGTTGATCAGTTGATCAACCAGCGGTCGCACTCGTTGTTGCCGCACCACCCTGGAGGAAGACTACACATGAGCAACACCCCTCGTCCACTGTGGAACCCCTATGTTGCCGGGGTTCTGCTGGGTTTAGGACTGCTGGCAACTTTTTTGGTCACCGGCAACGGTTACGGCGTGACCGGCGCCACGACCCTGGCCACGGCAGCGGTGGCCGGCAAGATCGACCCGAACACCGTTGCGCCGCATACGTATTTGCACAGTCTCTATGAGGCCGGACTGGACCGTTGGATCGTCTGGGAAGTGGTCGGCTTGGCCATCGGCGGTCTGATCGGCAGCGTGTTGGCCGGGCGGTTCAAATTCCAGATCGACGGCCCGACGCAGGCCGGCCGCACCCTGCGGCTGATTCTGGCGGTCATCGGCGGCATCGCAGCCGGTTTCGGCGCGCGCTTTGCCCTGGGCTGCACCAGCGGCATGGGCCTGTCGGGTTCGGCGACGTTTGCCGCAGCCGGGTTTTTGTTTCTCATCGGCTTTTTCATTGCCGGCGCCGTGTTCGGCCAACTCATGAAAGGACTCTGGAAATGAGCTTCCCACTCGGATACACCGGTCCGGTATCGGGCGTCATTCTCGGGCTGATTTTCGGCTACGTCCTGGAAAATGCCGGCTTCGGCAGCAGCTGCAAATTGACCGCGCAATTGCGTTTTCGTGATTGGGCGGTGTTCAAGGTCATGTTCACTGCCATTTTGGTGGCCGCAGGCGGGCTGTACCTCCTGCAGGGCCTGGGCATCCTCCAAGTCAGCGATATGTTCGTCCCCTCGGTGATGATCTGGGGCAGTTCGCTGGGCGGCGTGCTCATCGGCGTGGGCATGGCCGTCGGTGGCTACTGCCCGGGTACGTCGATCGTTGCGATGTTCTCTGGCAAACTCGACGGCCTGCTCTTCCTGCTGGGCATCGGCTTGGGGACGCTGGGATTCAACTCGGTATTCCACTCGATCGAAGGCTGGGTGTGGGCACAAGTCGGCCCCGACGGACTGACCCTGCCTCAGCTGCTGCACCTGCCGGTGTGGGCGGTCTGGCTGCTGCTGTTTGCCGTGCTCGTGATCGTCGGCTACCTCACCCGCGCAAATCAAAGCGCGTCCCGCAAATCCAGCCCGAAAGCCAGCGGCGCCGGCTTGGCCACGCAAAATAGTTGAACGCATACCGTTTATGCTGTCAGCGCGGCCTGCGGGTCGCGCGTTAAACCAGCGGTAGGTTTTTTCGCCTCCAATTCTCAATCCCACATCAGGAGTTCATATGGCTAAAGCCCGTATCAAACTGTCGCAAGCTCTGCCCGCGCTGGCCCTGGCCGCTGCAGTCGTTGCCCCGATGCCGCA
>JBFXEK010000106.1:0-5981 GCA_050180155.1 Thiomonas sp.
CGCCACAGCGAATAAAGCAGTTCCCATACCGGGTACGCCAGAACCAGCAAAGCGAACCAGGGCGACACGACCGCATTGCGCGCCACCAGCAGCACGGCGAGCAGCGCCATCCAGAAGCCCAGCAGATACGCCCCGGTATCACCGAGGAAAATCTGTCCGCGCGGCCAATTCCAGAACAAAAAGCCGAGCAACGCGCCGATGGCCGCCAGACTCAGCGCCATGATCAAGGCGTCGCTGACCTTGAAGGCGACGTAACCGAGGGCGCCGAAAATCATGAAACTGACCATCCCGGCCAGGCCGTTGTAGCCGTCGATCATGTTCACCGCATGCGGCATGGCGCCGATGGCGATCACGCCGATCACGGCGCCGAGCAAAGGCCAGGTCTGCAGCCAGGGATCGAGCGGCCACAGCCCGATGCGCTGGACGCTGGCACCGAGCAACCACGTCGCCAGCGACGCGGCCAGCAGCGTGGCCAAGGCGCGCCACAGCGGCGGAACATGCCGTCGCACATCCTCGAATCCGCCGGCCAGCAGCACCGGCAGCAGCGACACGCCGAGAAATGCCATCACCTGCGGGCGAACATACGTCAGATGCACCAGCCACAGCAGGCCGAGCAACAAGCCCGCAGCGATGGCGAAGCCGCCGGTGCGCGGCGTCGGTTGGCGGTGCCATTTCTGCACGCCGACGGTTTCATCCAGTCCGAAATGCCTGCGGTGCCCCAGCAGAATGAGCACGGCGCAGCCTAGCCAGCTCAGCAGTGCGGACAATGCGGTGGCGTGGAGCATGCGACGAGCGGTGTAGGACGGAAAAATGCAATTGTGCCTTGGCGCCGGCCACGCGTCGGGTTTTGCCCGTTGTCGATGAATCCCCCGCTGCCGTCGCCTACACTGTGCGCCCATGTCCGCCTCTTTCTCCTGGCCTTACGAACTGCTCATCGGCTGGCGCTATACGCGCAGCGGCAGACGCAGCCGGCGCAACGGCTTCATTTCGTTCATTTCCGCGGTTTCGGTCGGCGGCATCGCCTTGGGGGTGGCGGCGCTGATCGTCGTCATCTCGGTGATGAACGGGTTCCAGAAGGAAGTGCGCGATCGCATGCTCAACGTCATTCCGCACATCCAGATCTTCAGCGTCAACGGCCAGGCACTGCCCGACTGGCGCGGCATGGCGCAGCAGATCGAGCGCAACCCGGCGGTCACCGGGGTTGCGCCGTTCGTCCAGGGGCAGGCACTCGTGGCGCAGGGCAGCCAGTTGCAAGGCGTACTGGTCTGGGGGGTGGAGCCGACGGAAGAAGCCCAGGTGTCGCAGATTCCGCGACACATGGTGGCCGGCAGCCTCGCAGCGCTGCAGCCCGGACTGTTTGGCGTGGTGCTGGGCAACGAACTGGCCAACGCATTGGGTGTCGGTCTGGGAGATCGCATCACTCTGGTCGTCCCCAGTGGTGCGCTGACACCGGCGGGGATGATTCCGCGGCTGCGCACGCTGCGCGTGGTCGGCATTTTCGACGTCGGTCATTATGAGTACGACAGCACCTTGGCGTTGGTCAACCTGCACGACGCCAGCGCCCTGTTCCGCACCGGCGGACCGACCGGGCTGCGGGTGCAGACGCGCGACATGAACGACGCGCCGCAGGTCGCGCAGCAATTGCAGGCGCAATTGCCACCGACGCTGGTCGCTCAGCCCTGGACCGAGCAAAACCGGACCTGGTTCGAGGCCGTGGTGATCGAAAAACGCATGATGTTCATCATCCTCACCATGATCGTCGCCGTGGCTGCATTCAACCTCGTGTCCACTTTGGTGATGACGGTGACGGACAAACTCGCCGACATCGCCATATTGCGCACGCAGGGTGCCAGCCCGGGGTCGATCATGGCGATTTTTTTGCTGCAGGGCGCCGTCACCGGCGTGCTAGGCACCTTCGCTGGCGTCGCGCTGGGCTGCCTCATCGCCTTCAACCTCGATCCCATCGTGTCCTTTCTCGAAGCCGTGCTGCATACGCAGTTTTTGCCGCGTAGCGTGTACCTGATCCACACCATGCCGAGCGATCCGCGGTTGACCGACATCGCCACCATCACCATCGCGTCGCTGGTGCTGTCTTTGCTGGCCACGCTGTATCCGAGCTGGAGCGCGTCGCGGGTGCAGCCGGCGCAGGCGCTGCGCTACGAATGACGCCCAGACCGCCTTTCCCATGCAACACATCCTGCTCGCCGATCTGCCTCTCACGTCCTCTGTGTTGTCGCCACAGGCAAACCCCGTCGTGCTGCCGCAGACGGCGCGGCTGTGCCGTCAGGCCGGAGTCGAGCAACAGGAAGCATTGCGTGAGGATGCGCAGGCCGCGTGGCTGACACCGGCCGAACGCTGGCTGCTGCATGCACTGCGGCTGCCAGATGCCGACGGCGAGCAAGCGCCGTGGGCGCGGCTGGCAGTGCGTGCTGAAGTGCCCGTAGAAGGTTTTCTCCCCGATGCGCCGCTGGGGCTGCTCATCCCGGCGCATTTGCATCTTGGCCGCGATAGCCTGACGCTGGCCGACCCGGCGACGCTCGACCTCGCTGCCGATGAGGCGCAACGTCTGTTCGAAGCCGTGGAACCGCTGTTTACCCAGGCCGGCTGGACGTTGCGCATGGCCGCGCCGATGCGCTGGTATGTGTCGCACCCGAGTTTGGCCGGAGTGGTCAGCGCCGGCGTCGCCCGGGCGCAGGGGCGCAGTGTCGCAGCCTGGATGCCCGGGGGTGCGCCAGCCAGGGGATGGCGGCAACTGCTTACCGAGGTGCAGATGACCTGGCAACACCACCCGGTCAACGAAGCGCGCGAGCAAAGCGGTCGGGCGGAGGTCAACACGCTGTGGCTGCACGGTTGCGGTGATCTGCCGCCCGGCTGGCAAAGCCCGCTGCGCTGCGTGGCAGAGTCGGACAACGGGAGCGCCGACCCGACGATGGCCGCGGCGTTGCGGGGTTTGGCGGCTTGGCCGGCTCTCGCCCAAGCCGACGCCCTGCAAGTCATCGACGCCCGCTGCGCCCTGGCGGACGGGGCGGCGCAAGCGCTGCAAGACCTCGATGCGCGCGTCGCCGCGGCGCTTACTGCGGCGATGGCGCGCGCAGGCCGTGTACGGCTGACTCTGGCTGGGCAAAGGCGCTGGATCACCCTGGCGGTTTCACCGCCGCAAGATTGGAAATTCTGGAAGCGCAGCGATTTCAACGCCCTGCTGGCAACGGTCTGACGCCGCGTGCGCTGCGCAGGCCGGCAGGAAAAAACGCGGCGCGCCCGGCCACCAGAGGACCGGGCGCGCCGAAGCTGCAAGGAGAGGGGCAGGCAACCCGGCGCGCCGCAGCAACCGCGTGATCGGCAAAAACGCGCTGCGACCTAGACGACACGCTCAGGCTGGGCAATCTGTAGCAGCGCTGCGCGGTTGATGCGGAACAAGCGCGGGCCGACGTGGTCGAGCAAGTGGTCGCGCTCGAACTGCGCGATCACCCGGCTGGCGGTCTCCAGCGCTACGCCCAGCATGGCGCCGAGGTCGCTGCGCTTGGGCAGGGTGATGGTGTCGTTGAGCTCCGGATCGGCGAGTTTGAGCAGCAAGCGCGCCATGCGTGACGGAATGGTGCCCGAACCCAGCAGCAGCGCCCACTCGTCGGTATCGCGCAGCGCACGGTGCCAGCGTTCGAGGAATTCCTGCCGCAAATTGGGCACCTGTTCTTCCATTTTGCGAATGACTTCGACCGGGATGCGGCAGACGCGCACCGCGCCGATGGCCGAAGCGTGGTGCATATACGGCTCGTGAATGAAGCATTCCAACCCGATCAAATCGCCGCGGCGCGCCACGCGGGTGATGCGCCGTGTGCCGTCGGGCAGCACGCGTTCGAGTTTGACGTAGCCGGTTTTGATGGTGTAGAGCCAGTCGCCGCGCTGGCCTTCGCTGAACAACTGCTGGCCGGTGGCGTACTGCATATCGTCGATCACCTGGTGGAAGGAATCGAAGTCTTCCATGCGCAGCGCGCCGAACAGGGCGATGCGCCGTACCCCACAATTGCGGCAATCCGATGCGCCGCGCCAGGCATTGACCACTTCCTGGTGCGCCATGCGGTTGGTTGCAGGTTGTTTGCCGCGCGGCAACGTTTTGCGCAGACTGGCCAGCGGGATCACGGTCGAGGGCGATGGGTTGGCAAAAGAGGTTTCCATGGGGGACACTTTCATTGATTTAGCGCAATATTAGCGAATACTGATATAGCCTTGTCAATATAGGGAATTCACGGTGTTAACTAGGGAAAACCCTTAATTCTGAAGCCGTTCCTTGCGGCTCATCGATTTTTGCAACGCACAAAAATGCGACAATATGCCGCACCTCGTGGGATCTCCACGGCACAGTGCGCTTGGCAAGACCCGCCGGTATGGAGTGACGCTGCGCCTAAACTTGCACCTTGGCCTGCCCGATTCGCAGCGGCTCGGACGACCCGGAGTGAAGCAACCCCCGCTGTCGGTCACCAGCGGCAAGGCGCGTGCGGCAGCCTATGACTCTTTCTAACGACGACACGATGTTCGATGTGCAGACCCTGGCGGCGCGCGACGTGCAACGCGCATTGGAAGAAGACGTGGGGACGGGCGATTTGACCGCCGCCCTGATCGACCCGCAGGCCCGGGCGTTCGCCACGGTGCGCAGCCGCGAGGCCGCGCGACTGTGCGGCACGCCGTGGGCCGAGGCTTGCGTGCGCGCGCTCGATCCGGCGGCAACGCTGCGCTGGCTGGTGCCAGAAGGCGGTGTGTTGCAGCCCGACGCCGTATTCCTGGAAATCCACGCCAACGCCCGTGCTTTGCTCAGCGCCGAGCGCACCCTACTCAATTTTCTACAGTTGCTCAGCGCGGTGGCCACGCGCACGGCGCAATACGTCGATGCCGTGCGCGGCACTAGAGCGCAAATCGTCGATACGCGCAAAACCCTGCCGGGGCTGCGACTGGCGCAGAAATACGCCGTGCGCGTCGGCGGCGGGGTGAACCACCGCATCGGTCTATTCGACGCCGTGTTGATCAAGGAAAACCACATCGCCGCAGCTGGCGGGGTGACGCAGGCGTTGCAGCGGGCGCAGGCGCTGGCGGCGCACGCGCAGTTCGTACAAATTGAGGTCGAAACGCTACAGCAGCTCGACGAGGCGTTGCGTGCGGGTGCACGCATGGTGCTGCTCGACAACATGCTGCTGGACACCCTGCGCGAGGCCGTGCGGCTGAATGCGCAGCGCGCCGTGCTCGAAGTTTCCGGCGGGGTCGATTTGCAGACCGTGCGCGCCATTGCAGAAACCGGAATCGACCGCATCTCCGTGGGCAGGTTGACCAAGGACGTGCAGGCGGTGGATTTGTCCATGCGTTTCGCATCGGCTTGAGGACGTAATTGCATTGGAGGAAACCGCATGTCTGCCACTCTCTACCCCGTTGCCTTCGACAGCCCGGTGACGGGCACCGCGCAGGCCTGGGCGCGCGTGCCCGACGAACCCGCCCCCGCCGAGCGCGAGCAATTGCTGCAGCGCTGCGAGCGCCTGCTGCACGAGCGCGATGCCGTGCTGGTGGCGCATTACTACACCCACCCCGATTTGCAGGATCTGGCGCAGGCCACCGGCGGGTTGGTGGCCGATTCGCTGGAAATGGCGCGGTTTGGCGCCCGGCACCCGGCCGCGACCCTGGTCGTCGCCGGGGTGCGCTTCATGGGCGAGACGGCCAAGATGCTGTCGATGGACAAGCGCGTGCTCATGCCCGATCTGGGCGCCACCTGCTCGCTCGATCTCGGCTGCCCGATCGAGGCGTTCGCGCCGTTCTGCGACGCCCACCCCGACCGCACCGTCGTGGTGTATGCGAACACCAGCGCCGCGGTCAAGGCGCGCGCCGACTGGGTGGTCACGTCGAGCTGCGCGTTGGACATCGTGCGGCATTTGCACAGCCGCGGCGAAAAAATCCTCTGGGCGCCCGACCGGCATTTGGGGCATTACATCCAGGAGCAAACC
>JBFXEK010000107.1:0-5969 GCA_050180155.1 Thiomonas sp.
CTTGCCGAACACGGCGCATTCGAGCAGCGAATTGCTCGCCAGCCGGTTGGCGCCGTGCAGCCCGGTATAGGTGACTTCGCCGGCGGCGTACAGGCCGGGCAGGTCGGTGCGCCCGCCCAGGTCGGTGAGCACTCCGCCACAGGTGAAGTGCACTGCTGGCACCACCGGGATGGGCTCGCGCGTCATGTCGATACCCAGTTCGAGTAGCCGGGAGTGGATGGTGGGAAAGTGCTGGCGGATGAACGCCTCTGCCTGGTGCGAGATGTCGAGGTAGACGCAATCCAGGCCGTGTTTTTTCATTTCGAAGTCGATGGCGCGGGCGACGATGTCGCGCGGCGCCAGCTCGGCGCGCGGATCGTGCGCCGGCATGAACCGCGTGCCGTCGGGCAGCAGCAGCTTGCCGCCCTCGCCACGCACGGCTTCGGAAATGAGAAAGCTTTTGGCTTTGGGGTGGTACAGACAAGTGGGGTGGAATTGGATGAACTCCATGTTCGCCACCCGGCAGCCGGCGCGCCAGGCCATGGCGATGCCGTCGCCGCTGGCGGTGTCGGGGTTGGTGGTGTAGCGGTACACCTTGCCCGCGCCGCCGGTGGCCAGCACGGTATGTGCGGCGGTGAAGGTTTCCACCTGGCCGCTGGCGGTATCCAGCGCGTACGCTCCCCAGCAGCGCTGCGGGCTGTTGCCGGCGACGTGGCGCTGGGTGATGAGGTCGACGGCGACGTGGTTTTCGCGCAGCGAGATGTTGGGGTGCGCCTGGGCACGCGCCAGCAGCGTGGTTTGGATGGCCGCGCCGGTGGCGTCGACCACGTGGGCGATGCGCCGGGCGCTGTGCCCGCCTTCGCGCGTGAGGTGCAGCAAGCTGCCTTCGGTGTCGAATGGCACGCCCTGCGCGCGCAGCCAGGCGATGGCCTCGGGGCCGTGTTCGACGACGAAGCGCGTGGCCGGCAGGTCATTGAGCATGGCGCCGGCCACGAGGGTGTCGTGCACGTGCGCATCGAAACTGTCGCCTTCGCCGAGTACGGCGGCGATACCGCCCTGCGCCCACTGGCTCGACGACACGTCCAGCGTGCGCTTGGCCAGTACCGTGACCTTGAAGCGGTCGGCCAGGTGCAGCGCGGTGGACAGACCGGCCAGGCCGGCGCCGAGGATGAGAACGTCACTCTGAGGCATGGCGAATCAGCATTCGAGGTTGTCGATCAGCCGGGTCTGCCCCAGCCGGGCGGCGCCGAGGACGACGCCGGGTGTGGCCTGGAGCAAATCGTCGGCCGTCATGGGTTGTAGATCGGTTCGGCGGCGCAGGGTGAGATAGTCCGGCGCCCAGCCCTGCTGTTGCAGCGCGAGCACCGCGTCACGCTCGACCGCGGCGAGCTCCGCGGAGGTGGTGGCATTGCGCGCAGCCTGTGCCAGCGCACGCAGCGCGGCGTGCAGTTGCGGCGCCTGCTGCCGCTGCTCCGGCGTGAGGTAGCCGTTGCGCGACGACAGCGCCAGACCGTCTTCGGCACGGACCGTCTCTACGGCGGCGATGTCGATGTCCAGGGCGAACTGCTCGACCATGCGGCGGATGATCAGCAGCTGCTGGTAGTCTTTTTTGCCGAACACGGCATGCGCCGGCTGCACCATGTGAAACAGCTTCATCACCACCGTGGCCACGCCTTCGAAATGCCCGGGGCGGGCGGCGCCGTCGAGAATGCCCGCCAGCGCCGGGTCGGGCAGCACGCGGAAGGTTTGCGGCTGCGGGTACATCTGCGCTTCGTCCGGAGCGAACAGCAGCTCGCAGCCGGCGGCGGCGAGCAACTCGGCGTCGCGCTGCAGCGTGCGCGGGTAGCGGTCGAAATCCTCGTTGGGGCCGAACTGCAGGCGGTTGACAAAAATGCTGGCGACGACCGGGCCGCCGAGCTGGCGAGCGCGTGTCACCAGGCCGAGATGGCCGGCGTGCAGATTGCCCATGGTCGGCACCAAGGCCCAGCCGCTGCGCCGGCGCAGCGCGGCGCGAAGGTCGCTCAGGGTGTGGACGGTTTGCATGGCTTCAGGCCGTGTAGCCGTGAATGGTTTCGTCGGGGAAGGCCCCGGTCTTGACTGCCTGCACGTAGGCGCTGACCGCGGCGGCGACGCTTGCGGCGCCCTGCATGAAGTTGCGCACGAAGCGCGGCTTGGGGCCGGTGGTGATGTCGAGCATGTCGTGCAGCACCAGCACCTGGCCGTGGGTGCGTGCCCCGGCGCCGATGCCGATGGTGATGCCGGGGAAGGCTGCGGTGATGTCGGCGGCCAGTGCGGATGGCACGAGTTCGAGCACCAGCATCGCCGCGCCTGCGGCGCCGAGCTCGGCAGCGTGCCGGCGCAGGGTGTCGGCGGCGTGCGCTTCGCGGCCTTGGATGCGGTAGCCGCCCAGCGCATGCACGCTCTGCGGCGTCAGCCCCAGATGCGCGCACACGGGAATGCCGCGCTCGACCAGCGCGGCGACCAGCGGCGCCGTCCAGCCGCCGCCTTCGAGCTTGACCATCTGCGCTCCGGCCTGCATCAGCGCCACGCTGCTGTCCACCGCCTGTTCGACGCTGCGCTGGTAGCTGCCGAAGGGCAGATCGGCGATCAGCCAAGCGTTGCGGTTGCCGCGGGCCACGCAGGCGGTGTGGTAGGCCATCTGCTCCAGCGTCACCGGCAGGGTGGAGGCGTGCCCCTGCATCACCATGCCGAGCGAATCGCCCACCAGCAGGCAGTCCACCCCGCAGTCGTCGAGCAGGCGGGCGCTGGCGGCGTCGTAAGCGGTGAGCATGGCGATTTTGTCGCCGGCCTCGCGCATGGCGCGCAGGCGGTGCAAGGTCACGGGCTTGCGCGCTGCGGATGCATCGACGGCTGTTGCGCCATACGGGGCGGGGGAAGGGGTCGGTTGCGCGGTCATGGCAAAGCGAAGGATCAAACCGGCGCATTATGCCGCGGCGACGCTGGCTTGTACGCGGCGAGCGAACGGACGTTCGATTCGACTTTACCGGCTGGGGGTATACGCCAGGCGGACGTAAAGCGGTGCGAACGCCTCGGCCTGGGTCAGGTCCACCAGCGCTTCTCGGGTGAGTTCGAGCAACGCCACCAAGGTGACGACGGCCATGGCCACGCCTTGCACCGGGTCGAACAGTTCATGGAATTCGAGATAGCGCCGGCCCTGCAGTTGCCGCAGCACCCGGCTCATGACCTCGCGTACCGAGAGTTGTTCGCGGGTGATGCGGTGGTGGGTATGCAGCCTGGCGCGGCGGAGAATGTCGCTCCAGGCCTGCTGCAAATCGGCCACCGTGACCTGCGGCAGCCGCGGCGCGGCATCGCGTTCGAACAACACCTGCGCCCGCCAGAAATCGCGCCCGAGCACGGGCAGGGCGTCGAGTTCCTGTGCTGCCAGCTTGAAACGCTCGTATTCGAGCAGGCGGCGCACCAGCTCGGCCCGGGGGTCAGGCGGCTCTTCGTCGGTGCGTGCCGGCGGCCGCGGCAGCAGCATGCGCGCCTTGATGTCGATGAGCATCGCCGCCATGAGCAAATAGTCGGCGGCGAGTTCGAGGTTGCGGTGACGAATCTGCTCGACGTAGCTGAGGTACTGCGCCGTGACCTGCGCCAGCGGAATGTCCAGGATGTTGAAGTTCTGCTTGCGGATGAGGTAGAGCAGCAGGTCCATCGGCCCCTCGAAGGCTTCGAGGAACACCTCCAGTGCGTCGGGCGGAATATACAAATCCTGCGGCAGCTCGAACAGCGGCTCGCCGTATAGCCGGGCCACGGCCATGCCATCGACCGTGGACGGTGTGCTGTCCACTTCGCGCTCGATCAGATCTGCGTCCACATCGGTTGCAGCGGGCATGGGGCGATGGGGTGGATGCAAGCAGTGCGCGCTTCAGTGGCTGCCGTAGACGTAGGCCTTTTGCGCCACCCGCGCTGCGGCAAACGCCTGCGCCAACTCGCGATCTTGCGGCTTGTCCCACAAGCGGGCACGACCTTGCCGTTGCTTGGCTTCGAGCTGCGGATCGCTGTGCTTGAGGTCTTGGATGAACTGGGTGACTTCCGATACGTAGGGTTTGACTTTGCGTGGCATGGGTTCGTCCCGACAAAAATACCCTGAAGATTTTATGCATGCCGTCGCGGCAGCAATGCGCACGATTACGGTGCGCCATGCGCCCCAAAATGAAGCGTCATCCCCCCAAAAGCGCACCAGAAGCGGGCGTTTTGTGAATGAATGTGAGCACGATGGTGCAAAACGGCCCCGAATGCGGGCACGCCGCTTGCTGTCTTGGTGCAGAAATTCCTTTCGAGGTCCGACATGGTGCAAGATCTTTCCAGTGGCAATGTATTGTTCATTCTGCTCGGCGCCATTCTGGTGCTGGCGATGCACGCCGGGTTTGCCTTTCTCGAACTCGGCACGGTGCGTAAAAAAAACCAGGTCAACGCGCTGTCCAAAATCATCACCGACTTTTCCATTTCGACCATCGCCTATTTTTTGATCGGCTATGGCATCGCCTACGGCCAGCATTTCCTCATCGGGGACGACGTGCTGACCAAAGAGCACGGCTACGCGCTGACACGGTTTTTTTTCCTCCTGACTTTTGCCGCGGCCATTCCGGCGATCATTTCCGGCGGCATCGCCGAACGCGCCAAATTCTGGCCGCAGCTCGCCGCCACGTTCACGCTGGTGGCATTCGTCTATCCGTTTTATGAAGGCATCGTGTGGAACGGCAATTGGGGTGTGCAGGCCTGGCTGCAGGCCACATTCGGCGCGCCCTTCCACGACTTCGCCGGCTCGGTGGTGGTGCACGCCATGGGCGGCTGGATCGCGCTGCCCGCGGTGCTGCTGCTGGGCGCGCGCCGCGGGCGCTACCACGCCAACGGGCAGATCTCGGCGCATCCGCCGTCGTCCATTCCCTTCCTCGCGCTGGGCTCGTGGATTCTGATCGTCGGCTGGTTCGGCTTCAACGTCATGAGCGCGCAAAAGCTCGACCAGATCAGCGGCCTGGTGGCGGTGAACTCGCTCATGGCCATGGTCGGCGGCACGCTCGCCGCGCTGGCCGCAGGCAAGAACGACCCTGGCTTTTTGCACAACGGGCCGCTGGCCGGGCTGGTGGCGGTGTGTGCCGGGTCGGACGTCATGCACCCGCTGGGCGCGCTGGTGGTCGGCGCCGTGGCCGGTGCGCTGTTCGTCTGGATGTTCACCCTCACGCAAAACCGCTGGAAGATCGACGACGTGCTCGGCGTGTGGCCGCTGCACGGCCTGTGCGGCACCTGGGGCGGTATCGCCGCCGGGATTTTCGGCCTGAAGGCGCTGGGCGGCCTGGGCGGGGTGTCGCTGGCGTCGCAGATCGCCGGCACGCTGCTGGGCATCGGCGTGGCGCTGGTCGGCGGCTTCGTGGTTTACGGCGTGCTCAAAAAGTTCGTCGGCATTCGCCTGGATGCCGAGGAGGAGTTCAACGGTGCCGACCTGTCCATCCACCGCATCACCGCCACCCCGGAGCGCGAGGTGTCGTGGTGAGGCGTGAGGGTTGCTGGTTTCATCGGGCAGCTTGAGGCGCGGACGGCGATTTTCCACCCCAACCCTCCCTACGAGCGGGGAGGGAGCCAACACGCATCCCCCCACCATGTGGGGGAGGTTGGGAGGAGCCGTCGCAACGCGCTTTGCATCAAACCTTCAGACGCGTCAATGCCGGTTCTATCGGGCAGCGTGGCGATGTGCACCTGGGCCGCGCAGTTGCCGCGTCGCCCAGGGGCGAAGCTGAGCGCTGCGGGGAAGGCCGCCAGCCGGTCGGTGGCGATGGTGAACCACAGCTGTTCGAGCTGATCCTTGCGCG
Source organism: Thiomonas sp. (assembly GCA_050180155.1). Classification (GTDB taxonomy): domain Bacteria; phylum Pseudomonadota; class Gammaproteobacteria; order Burkholderiales; family Burkholderiaceae_C; genus Thiomonas. The sequence continues at coordinate 5,811 of JBFXEK010000107.1, forward strand.
CCGCGCCCGGGCGGGCGGCGCACTGCAGCTGCAAGGCGCTGGCATCGGGCAGGCCAAAGCCGCGGGCGAATGCGCGCTCGATGGCCTGGCGTGGCACGGTCTGCCCGGCGTGGGCGCTGACCCAGCGGGCGAAGGGCGTGGCATTGAGCGCGTCCAGCA
>JBFXEK010000108.1:0-5944 GCA_050180155.1 Thiomonas sp.
CGGTGTGCGGCGGCACACACCCGGGGTTTTTGCAGGCGATGGCCAAGCGGCCGGGATGGGCCGATCGTCGGCAAATCGAGCTGGAACGCCGCTGCTATGCGCACGCACGATATATCGTTGCGCATTCGCGGCGCATGCGCGAGGAGTTGCTGCGCTACTACGATTTGCCAGCGGACAAAATCGACGTGCTATACCCGCCGGTCGATGCGTCGCGCTTCAAACCGCTCGATGCGCAGCAGCGTCTGCTGACGCGCGCCCGCCTGGGCCTGCCCGCCGATCGCGTCGTCTTCCTGCTGGTTTCCACTGGGCACGCGCGCAAAGGCTGGGCCGAACTGCAAGCGGTGTTTGCGCAAACCCGGCTGCCCATCACCTTGGCGGTGGCCGGCAGGCCCTTGCCGCATGCTGCGGCCAACGTCGTCGAGCTGGGCTACCGTGCCGACATCGAAACCGTGTTTGCCGCCGCCGACTTCACCGTCGTTGCGTCGCGCTACGAACCCTTCGGCTTGGTCGCGGTCGAATCGGTGCTGTGCGGCACGCCGGTGGTCATCGCCGACACCGTCGGCAGCGCCGAGGTTCTCGGTGAGAACGCGAAAATCGGGTATTCGCTGCAGACTCCCGACGGCTTGTCCGCAGCCATCGCCGCAGCCTACCGCAGAGCGCAGCAGGGGCAGCACCGCATCGACGCGCCGCGCTCGGCGCTGCGCTACGACCCGGGGGTGAAAACTCACGTCGACGCGCTGCTGCTTCGGTTCGCGGCGTGCGCGCAGTCCTGATCTGCCCCGGCCGATTGCGGCGGCGACGCGGCGAGCTGAAATTGCATGCGATGCAATTGCGCGTACAGGCCGTCTTTTTGCAGCAGCTCGGCCTGGGTGCCGAGTTCGATCAGCCGCCCCGCGTCGAGCACGGCAATGCGGTCGCAATGCGCGATGGTGGCCAGGCGGTGGGCGATGACGATGGTCGTGCGCCCGCGCATCAGCCGGTCGATGGCCTGCTGCACCAGCCGCTCGCTCTCGGCGTCGAGCGCACTGGTGGCCTCGTCGAGAATGAGCAGTGGCGCGTTGCGATACAGCGCACGGGCGATCGACAGTCGCTGGCGCTGCCCGCCGGAGAGCTGCGAACCATTGTGGCCGATGGGCGCCTGCAAGCCGCCGGGCAGCGAGCGGACGAAGTCGCCCAGCGCCGCGGCATCGAGCGCGGCCCAGGCGCGGTCGGCGTGCACCGGCTCGCCGAAGCTGACGTTCGCACCGACGCTGTCGTTGAGCAGCACCACGTCCTGGCCGACGTAGGCGATTTGCTCGCGCAGATTGTGCAAATCCCAGTCGCGCAGCGGCACGCCGTCGAGCAGCAGACGGCCCTGCGTGGGCTCCAGCAATCGCGGCACCAGGCGCATGAGCGTGGTCTTGCCCGCGCCGGACGGGCCGACGATCGCCAGGCTTTCCCCGGCATGCACGCGCAGCGACACACCGTCGAGCACTGGGCGATCCATCCCAACGAGGGTCACGCCGACGTCGTCGAATTCGAGCTCTCCGCGCGCTCGATCGACTCTGTGCGTGCCGCTGTCGAGTTCGGGCGGGGCGTCGACGATGCCGCGCAAGCGCTCCAGCGACGACAACGCGCGCACCATCGGCTGCACGATGTCGGCGACGCGGCGCAGCGGCGACAGCGTCATCATCATCGCCGTGATGAAGGCGACGAACCCGCCGACGCTGTGTTGCCCGGTGATATCGCTCTGCCACATGGCAAAGACGATGACCACCGACACGGCCAGCGCCGACAACCATTGCGACACCGGCGTCGTGCTCGAACCCGACACCAATGTTTTGACCGTGGTGCGGCGCAGCCGCTGGTTGATGGCGTCAAAACGCCGGGTGAACGTGCGCTGCGCGTTGTGCACACGGATCACCGGCGCGGCGAGCATGCCCTCTTCCAGAGCGTACGAGGTGTCTTCGGCCGCCTTTTGCATTTGCACATTCAGCCGTTTGGCACGACGGCTGATCTGCCGCATGGTCAAGATCAAGGGCAGCAGGATCGCCAAGGTCAACAGCGTCAAGCTCCAGTTGACCCACAGCAAGTAGGCAAACAGCGCCAGCAAGGTCAGAGAGTCGCGCACCAGGGTGAGCAAGCCGGGAAAGATCATGCCCAGCGCCAGTTGCGCCTCGTACACCGAGGCGCCGATCAGGCTGCTGGCGCTCTCGCGCTGCAGCGCGGCGAGCTGCGCCGAGACGATTTGCCCATACACCAGCTCGCGCACCCGTGCCAGCACGTTTTGCGTCAGCCACTGGGTGAGGAACTGCGAAGCCAGCCAGGCCAACCCGCGAACCGTGAACAAGCCGAGCAGCACCGCGGGCACCGCCCAAAGCGGGAAATCACGCCTGGCGGTGAAGCCGACGTCAAGCACATGCTTCATCAGCGCCGGCAACACCGGCTCGGTGGCGGCGACGACGGCGGCAAACAGCACGATGAGCCAGGCCGCCGTGCGGTTACGCGAGTTGGCGCGAAACAGTCGCCAAAGCAAGCGCAGTCCGTGCAAGTCGCGTCCCGCTAGCATTTGGCACTCGACAAATCAATTCGGCAAATCATGCAATGTGTTTCCTCTGAGCGCCGCGCCCTCTTTCGGCACGGCGCTGGCCATCAGGCAAGATGCTAGTGCTTGGACAAAGACATCTGCCGCCGGCGCCCGTCTGGTTCACCTTCGCCGTCCTGCCCTTGCTGCTGGTCTATCCGGCGTTGACCCTGACCGTCGCGGGTGCGGTCAACACTGTGTTCTTCCTCTTGTTTCTGCTCAGTGCGGCGCGGTTGCTGGCCGACCTGCGAAACCCTCGGGAGCAACGGCTTGCGGCGTCTCGCCCCGGGCGGAGAGACCCATTGCCCGCATCGGACGCCATGCTCTACACCGCGGCGATGGCAGCGCTGCCGCTGGCCGTTTTCATCGGCCAATGCGCCAGCCAACGCTGGGGCTGGCCGTATTACGACGCCGTTTCGCGGTTTTTGTTGGCCACGCCGATTTTTTTCGCGCTGCGCAGATTGCCGCCACAGCGACTTCTCGTGCTCTGGCCTGGAATGATCTTTGGCGCGTTCGCCGCCGCCGCCCTCGTCGTGTTCGATCCGCGCGACTGGGGCGCGAGCGACGGCGTCGCCCGGCTGGGCTCGGCGTTCGTCAACCCGATTCATTTCGGTGACATCGCGCTGACCCTGGGTGTGTTGCCGGCTCTCGGCCTCGTCCAACGGCCTCTCACACCGGTGTCGGTGCGCTCGATGCTCTGGCCTGCGGCTGCGCTGCTGGCGGCTGCCGCCGGGTTGTATGCCTCGATCTTGTCGGGTTCGCGCGGCGGCTGGGTCGCCATCCCGTTGTTCGTGGTGTTGGCCGCGGTCTTCAATCGCAGCGCGTTGCACGCGCGCACCGTCCTGGTTGCCGCGCTGGCCATGCTGCTGGCCGTTTCGCTGGCGGCGATCGCCGTGCCGGAAACGCGCCAACGCATCGAGCTGGTTTTCAGCAATCTGCACGCCTTCGATCACGGCAACGAAGACACTTCGATCGGCATCCGCTTTCAGTTGTGGAAGGCCGCCTGGGTGATTTTTACCGAGCATCCCCTGTTCGGCGTCGGCATGGGCGGTTTCAAGGCGCTGATGACCCCGATGCAGCAGTCCGGTCTGCTCACCCCGCTGGCGGCTGACCTCGGCAGACAGGAGGTGCACAGCGAAATCCTGTCACGACTCTCCCAACTCGGCATCGTCGGCCTGGCGGCGATTGCCGCCGTTTACATCGTACCGGCACGGTTGTTCTGGCGCCGAGTGGATGCCGTTTCAGCCGCCAGCCGTGCCGCAGCGCGAATGGGGCTGGCCTTGGTGCTCGGCTTCGTCGTCTATGGCTTGACGGTCGAGACTTTCGACCTCACCATGACCGCGGCGTTCTACGCGCTGACCGTTGCGGTGCTGCTTGCCGCCGCTTACCCGAAAAGCCCTCCAACCGAGCACGCAACATGTTCAGCATCCTGATTCCCACATGGAACAATCTGCCGTATTTACAGCTGTGCATCGACAGCATTCGGGCGCACTCCTGCGTCGAGCACGAGATTCTGGTGCACGTCAACGAGGGAACGGACGGCACTGTGCAGTGGCTGCAGCAACAGGGCATCCGGCATAGTGTGTCCCGCGACAACGTCGGCATTTGCTTAGCGGTCAATCATCTGGCGGGACTGGCCAAGCGCGATTGGCTGCTGTATATGAACGACGACATGGTCTGCTGCCCTGGTTGGGACCGCGCCTTGATGGAAAAAATTCGATCGGCAAACGATGACCGGCTATTTTTGTCGTCGATGCTGCTCGAACCAACGCCCACCGGAAACGATCGAGTGATCGTGCAGGATCATGGCCGCAGCCCTGCCGATTTCGACGCTGCCAGTTTGTTGCAGCATTACCGCGACGTGCAACGCCCGGACATGCCCGGGCGCGCGTCGCAACCCACGCTCGTCGCCAGACGGTGGTGGACCATGGTCGGCGGCTACAGCCTGGAATTCAGCCCCGGGATGAGTTCGGACGATGATTTGCTCATCAAGCTGTGGATCAGCGGATTTCGCCGCTTCGAAATCGTCTCAGCCAGCCGCCTCTATCACTTCGCCTGCCGTAGCACCGGGCGCATCCGCAAAAACCGCGGCTCGCGCGAATTCGCGCTCAAGTGGGGCATCACGCAGGGGGAATTCATGCGCAACTATCTGGCCAAGGCGCATTGCCACACCCATGTCGACGCAGGCCGGTGTTTTCCGCGGCCGACGTTCAGCGGCAAATTCAAACGCGCTTTTCACGGTTTGTTCTCCGACATTCCTCTGGGTGACATCGCCGCGTGGAATGCCACGCCCGGAGAAGACTTCTCGCCGGTGCAGTCCGACAGCCTTGCCCGCCAGACCCAGAACAGCCCCTGATGCCCCGCGTCTCTGCCATCCTCATCACACGCAACGAGCAGCACAACATCGCCGCTTGCCTGAGTGGTTTGTCGTGGTGCGACGAAGTGATCGTGGTCGACAGCGGCAGCAGCGACGCCACGGTCGAACTGGCGCGCAGCCTGGGCGCACGGGTGGAAGTGCGCACCGATTGGCCTGGCTACGGGCAGCAAAAGAACCGCGCGCTCGATCTGGCGCAGTACGACTGGGTGTTGTCGATCGATGCCGACGAGCGCGTCAGCGCGGAACTCGCCGCCGAAATCCGCCAGGCCATCGCCCGGCCGGACGCGCCCGACGCCTATTGCATGCCCCGGCTGTCGAGCTATTGCGGCCAGTTCATGCGCCACGGCGGCTGGTATCCGGACCGGGTGGTCCGCTTATTCCGCCGCGGTACGGCACGGTTTTCCGACGACGTCGTGCACGAGTCGGTGCAGGCCACCGGGCGGGTTGGGCGATTGCAGCACGACCTGTTGCATATCAGCTACCGCTCGCTAGACGACGTGCTCGACAAAATGAACCGCTATTCCAGCGCCGGCGCGGCAAAACTCGCCTCGCGCGGCCGCCGCGGCGGGTTGACCACGGCGCTAGGGCGCAGTGCTTGGGCGTTTTTTCGCACCTACGTGCTGCGCCGTGGGTTTCTCGACGGTCGGCTCGGCTTCGTTCTGGCGTGCAGCATCGCGCAAGAAACCTGGTATCGCTACCTCAAGCTTTGGCTGCTGCAACAGCAGGCGGGCAACGGCCGGCGCGGCTCTCGACGGCCATGAAGGCGCCGATGGGAACCAATACTCTTCGCGCCACTCCTTGGAGGTTGGTGCGAACTCTGTTGAAATTGCGCATCGCAGCAAGACTTGCGAATTTTTACGCAGGCGGTATGCCGCCGTCTTTAGCAGGCCGTTGAAAAACTCCCCCGCAGCCGCCCGTGCTGCCGGTACCATGTGAGCGGCGGCGACGACGAGACAGCAGACACCGAAGATGAGAGGCACACAGAACTTTCAGGGGGCGATGTT
>JBFXEK010000109.1:0-5908 GCA_050180155.1 Thiomonas sp.
TCCGCTGATGACCACCTGCCCGCCAGGGACGAGCACGCGATCGACTTCGCGCAGGCAGGCGTGCGGATCGTCGACCCACTCCAGCGTGTGCGGCAGGATGACCAAATCGAGCGACTGCGCCGGAAAGGGCAGCGCGGTGAAATCGCACTGCAAGTGCTCGGTGTGCACCGTGCCGGCGTCAGCGTCAGCCGCGCCGGGCTGCGCGTCTGTCTCGGCGCCGATCGCATCGACGCGCGCCGGCTCGGCGTAGACCGGTTCACCGCCGTAATGCTCCGGCAATAGGCAGGCCGGGCGCATGTCGGCGGTCTGCGCTGGTGCGTCGTGCTCGGTACCGTCGAGCGCCAGCCAGCGGTGCGGCATGCGGTTGTGCTCCAGGCCGCGCAACGCCGGATTCCCCAGCTGCAGCGCGTGATAACCGAAAATATCGCTGACCGCGCGGTCGATCTGTGCCTGTTCCCACGCCAGCGCATAGCGGCCCGCCGGAGTGCGCAACCAGTGTTGCAGACCCATCGTCGGCCACAAATCGGAGTCGCCATGCATACAGAAGCGCTTGCAGCCTTTCGGGATAACTACATTTGGTTGATTCGGCCCGCCGCGGGCGACGCGCGCGCGCTGGTTGTCGACCCGGGCGATGCCGCGCCGGTGATCGCTGCGTTAGAGCGCGATCGGCTGGAACTGCGCGGCATTCTAGTCACCCACCACCACAACGACCATGTCGGTGGCATCGTCGAACTGCTGCGCTGGCAACAGGCGCAACAGTCGCACCGGCCGGTTGCGGTGTGGGGCCCGGCGAATGAACAAATTCCGGCGCGCACCGTGGGGCTGCGCGGCGGCGAACGCTTCGTCGCGCCGGACATGCTGCTGCCCATCTCGGTGCTCGCCGTGCCGGGGCACACCCTCGGGCATGTGGCCTACGTCGTATCGTCTGCGCAGCCGCACGAGCCTGCAGCGCTGTTTTGCGGTGACACGCTGTTTTCCGCCGGCTGCGGTCGGCTGTTCGAAGGAACCGCCGCGCAAATGCACGATTCATTGAACAAACTGGCACAACTGCCTGAAAATACGACAGTAAATTGTGCACACGAATACACCCTGTCTAATCTACAATTTGCCCGTGTCGCCGACCCGGACAATGCCCAGGTGGCGGCGCATCAGGCGCGGTGCGCGGCGCTGCGTGCGCAAGGCAAGCCTACATTGCCCAGCAGCATCGGCTTGGAAAAGCAGATCAATCCGTTTTTGCGCACTTCGCAGCCCGGCGTGGTGCAGGCGTTGCAGCGGCACCGCGGTCAGGCGCCCGCCGATGCCGTGCAGGCGCTGGCCTGGCTGCGGGAGTGGAAGAATGATTTCAAGGGGTGAACACCGATGCAGCAACTGAGACGACTGCGGTTTTGGGCTTTGGGTGCAATGGTCGCAATGGCCGCTGGCTGTGCCACCGTCCCCCCACCGGAAAAAACCGCCGCCGTCTCCACGCCTCCCAGCAGTTCTCCCGCGCCCAGCCCCGCATCGCAATCCGCCTCGCCCCCCTCCGCCGAAGCCGCCGCCGACAGCGCCACGCCGGCAGAACAGACCGCGCTGCAGGACGACACGCAGGACATCACTGCACAATACCAAAACATCTGGCAGCGCATCCGCGCTGGATTTGCCATCCCGAACATGGACGGGCCGCTGGTCGATCAGGCGGCGCAGTGGTATGTGTCGCGTCCTGACTACGTCGCCCGCATGACCGAACGCGCGCGCAAATACCTCTACTACACCGTGCAGGAAGTGCAAAAACGCGGCATGCCCACCGAGCTGGCGCTGCTGCCGTTCATCGAAAGCGCGTACAACCCGGACGCCAAATCGGTCGCGCACGCCGTGGGCATGTGGCAGTTCATCCCGTCGACCGGCAAGCACTACAACCTCAAGCAGAATCTGTTTCAAGACGATCGTCGCAGCGTGCTGGCGTCGACCAACGCCGCGCTCGACTATCTGCAAAATCTCTACAACATGTTCGGCGATTGGCAGATCGCGCTGGCGGCGTACAACTGGGGCGAAGGCAGCGTGCAGCGCGCCATCGCTTTCAACAAAGCGCACAACCTGCCGGTCGATTATCAAGACTTGCGCATGCCCGCCGAGACGCGCAACTACTACCCCAAGCTGCAAGCGGTCAAGGACATCATTTCCGATCCGGGCAAATACGGCATCACCCTGCCGGACATTCTCGACCACCCCTACTTCAAGGCCGTGACCATCACCCGCGACATCGACGTCAAGCTCGCCGCCAAGCTCGCCGGGCTGACGCTCGACGAATTCCGCTCGCTCAACCCGGCGTTCACCAAGCCGGTGATCCTGGGCGCGACCAACCCACGCATTTTGCTGCCCTACGACAACGCCACGCATTTCGCGCAGGCGCTGCAAGCCTACAACGGCACGCTATCGACCTGGACGGCCTATACCGTCAAGGCCACGACCGCGCCGGCGTTACTGGCGCGGCAGCTCGACATCAGCGAAGCCGTGCTGCGCGAGACCAACGCCATCCCGGCACGGCAACTCATCAAGGCCGGCTCGACCGTGCTCATTCCCAAGGCGGACGACGACGGCAACAAAAACGTCAGCGCCGCGGTCGCGGAAAACGCCACGCTGGCGCTGGCTCCCGAGGCGCCGCCGGGGCGTCGCCTGGTGCTGCGCGTGGGCAAATATGGCGACTCGGTCGAGCGCGTCGCGCACCGCTACCACCTCAGCCCGCTGCAAGTGGCGCAATGGAACCACACCACCGAGCGCGGCATTTTCCGCAACGGCCAATTCGTCACCATTTACGTCACGCATACCCCGCGTATTTTCGTCGCCGAGCGCAAAGCCGAAAAATCACGCCTGGTCGCCGAACGCAAACCGCAGTTCAAGCGACGCACCATCGTCCACCGTCAGGTGCGAGTGGCGCAGCAAAACGAACGCCGCGAATTGCACTACGACGTGCGCACCCGCGACGCGCATCCGGTGTATTTGGCCAAGCAATGACCACTGCCGGGCTGGTGCGCCCGCCCGAGCGGTTCGCTCAAATCACGCCGTCGTGTTGCAACGCGGCGATTTGCCCGGCATCCAGGCCGAGCTCGGCGAGCACGGCTGAGGTATGCGCCCCTAGCGGCGGGCCGATCCAGCGAGTTTTCCCCGGGGTGAGAGACAACCGTGGCGCGGGCGCGGGTAGATCCACCGGCGTGCCGTCGGCCAGGCGGTGCGGCTCGATCAGGCCGCGCGCCTTGAACTGCGGATCGGCGACGATGTCGGCAATGCTGTAAATCCGAGTGGCTGGCACGTCGGCGCCGCGCATGGCACGCACGATGTCCGCGGCGCCGAGCTGTTGCGCCCACGCCTGGATCGCCGCGTCGATCTCCGCCGCCCGCGCCATGCGGCCAGGGTTACGCGCCAGGCTCGGGTCGTCGGCCAAGTCGGCGCGGCCGATGGCGAGCATGAGTCGGCGGAAAATCGCATCGCCGTTGCCCGAGATCTGCACCCATTCTCCGTCGCGGCTGCGGTAGACGTTCGACGGCGTGATCCCCGGAATGCTGGTGCCGGCGCGCTCGCGCACCGTGCCGTCGTAGCTGTATTCCATCAACGTGCTTTCCATCAGGTTGAACACGCTTTCGGTCAGCGCGACATCGACCACCTGCCCCTGCCCGCCGCTGCTGCCGTTCCAGCGTCCGCCGGTAGCGTCGCGGTGGCGCAGCGCCATGAGTGCGCCGATCACCGCGTGCAGCGCGGCGATCGAGTCGCCCAGCGACAAATTGGCGCGCATCGGCGGACGATCCGGGTCGCCCGTGACGTAGCGCATCCCGCCCATCGCCTCGGCGATGGCGCCGAAGCCCGGCTGCTGGCGCAGCGGCCCGGTCTGGCCGAAACCGGAAATGCGCACCATCACCAGGCTGGGGTTGACGCCGCGCAGATCGTCCCAACCCAAACCGAGCTTTTCCAGCGCGCCCGGACGCATGTTTTCCACCACCACGTCGGCGCGTGCCACCAGTTGCCGCACGATGTCCTTGCCGCGCGGATGCTTCAAATCGAGCGTGATGCAGCGTTTGTTGCGCGCCTGCGCCGCCCACCACAGCGACACGCCCTTGTGCAGCTTGCGCCAACTGCGCAGCGGATCGCCGCCTGGGTCGGCATCGCGCGCGGGAGCTTCGATTTTGATGACGTCGGCGCCGAATTCGGCCAGCAGCCGCGTGGCGAACGGCCCGGCGATCAGGCTGCCGAGTTCGAGCACGCGCAGACCGTCGAGCGCTGCACCGGCCACGGTGGAGCTCAGAGAGGTTTCAGCCATAGAACGGGGCGAACAGCAAAGCGATGTTGACCAGCAAGGCCACACTCCAGAGCAGCGAACGCAGCGTGGCCTTGTCGTTGATGTAACACCAGAGGTACGCCGCGCGCAGCAGCAACCAGGCGATGAGCAAGCCGTCGATCAGCGCCAGCGGTGCTTTGAGAGAGAGCGCGAACAACGCCGCGGCGAACAAAAATGGCAGCGCCTCGAAGCTATTGGCCTGCGCGGCGTTCGCCCGCCGTCGGCGCGGATCGGTTTGCCGCTCCAGCCACAGCCGGGGCTCGTGGTTGTCGTAGCGGTTTTCCGCCGCGCCCAAAGTCCCCGACTTGGCGATGCCCGCAGCGACGATGGGCAGTTGCGAGGCGATGAGCAACAAAATGGCTGTCAGCAGCATGCGCGGTCTCCGGCAAATCCTACGCAGCATACAAAAAGCTGCGGCCCGGCGCATTGCCGGACCGCAGCCCAACGGCCCCGTTCTGCGGGGTCTTCAAGGAAATCAACCCGCGTAGTCGGCGGCGGCAGTGGCGTCCTGGTCGTTGGCCATGCCCAGCAGGCGCAGCGCCACGGTGGCGACGATGGCCACGACAAAGTTCAGAATCAGCGCGTACAGGCCGATGTAAGCCGGGATCACCATCGTCCCTAGATGCAGCGCGTAACCCGAAGTCTTGAAGCCGTTGAGCGACGCTGCCCAAATCCCCCAGATCAAACCCGCTGCCCAGCCCAGCAACAGCGCCTTGGCGTCGAACCAGCGGGTGTAGATCCCTGAGACGATGGCCGGCAGGGTTTGCAAAATCAGGATGCCGCCGAGCAGTTGCAACTGGATGGCATAGGTGAGCGGCAGAAAGACGATGAACAGCAGCGCGCCGAACTTGACCAAGAGCGAAATCAGCTTGGCCATTTCGGTTTCCTTGGCCGGCGAGCAGTTGGGGTTGACATAGGCCTTGTAAATGTTGCGGGTGAACAGATTGGCCGCGGCAATCGACATGATGGCTGCAGGCACCAGCGCGCCGATGGCCACCGCAGCAAACCCCAAGCCGACGAACCAGCTCGGAAAGAAGTGCAGCAGCAAACCCGGCATGGCGAACTGCGGCCCATACTGTTTGAAGTAAGGCGCCAGATCAGGCAGCTTGGCAATACCGGCGGCATAGGCCATATACCCCAGCAGCGCGATCAGCCCGAGCATGAACGAATACGCCGGCAGAAATACCCAGTTGCGGCGCAACGTATTGGGCCCCTTGGCCGACAACACCGCTGTGGTGGCGTGCGGATAGAGCATCAACGCCAGCGCCGAGCCGAATGCCAACGTCGGATAGAACGACTGCAAGCCCAAGTTGCCGCCTTTGGGCGGCGGCAGCAACAGTTTCTCTTTGGGAATGGCGGCAAAGATATTGCCGAACCCGCCCAGCTTGTACGGCACGACGACGATCAGCGCGATGACCGTGATGTACACCAGCAAGTCCTTGACCACGGCAATCGACGCCGGGGCGCGCAAACCGCTGGTGTAAGAGAACGCGGCGAGGATGACGAAGGCGATGATCAGCGGCAGGTCGCCCATCAACCCCTGGGTGGAAAAGCCCAGACCGCCGATGACCACTTGAAAGCCGACGAGCTGCACGATCGGAA
>JBFXEK010000110.1:0-5898 GCA_050180155.1 Thiomonas sp.
CCGCGGGGCAGCCGATCGAGGCGGTGCTGGGCAACCGCGAATTGCTGCTGCGGCTGGAGCCAAAACGGTTCGAGAACGCGGGTTTTGGCGCCTATACCGTGCGCGACGTGCTCGCCGAGCTGGAAAAACCCAGCCGCGACCCGCGTCCCGAATTCCGCACCGCCCGGCTGCTCGACGGCGTGCACGACATCGCCCAGCTGCAGCCGGGCATGCAGCTCGAAGGCACGGTGACCAACGTCACCGCGTTCGGCGCCTTCGTCGATCTCGGCGTGCACCAGGACGGGCTGGTGCATGTGTCGGAGATGGCCGAGCGCTTCGTGCGCGACGCGCGCGAGGTGGTCAAGACCGGAGACATCGTCAAGGTGCGGGTGCTGGAGGTGGACGTGGCGCGCAAGCGCATCGCGCTGTCGATGCGCCCGGCCGGCGCAGCGCGGCTCGGGCGCGGCGGCGCGGCGGGAACGCCGGGTGACGGCAGACAAGGAACCGGGCCACGTCCCGGCGGTGAGCGGGCTCAGGCCGGGCGCCCGGCTACCGCAGCGACCACGGCAATGGCCGAGGCTTTCGCTCGCCTCAAGCGCTGAGCGGCGCTGCTCCTGCCAGGCTCGCAGGCGGCGCGTGGCAACTGCCCGCGGTGGCGTAAGCCAACCCGTCAGATCAAGCCGCGAGGCCGGGGCGCGCTTGAAAATCCTCGGTGAATGCCGTATCTATTGGGCAGTTCAAACCGGAGGATTCCATGCGGATCGAAAAACTCACCACCCAGTTCCAGGAGGCGCTGGCCGAAGCGCAATCGCTCGCCAATACGCATTCCAATGCGTATATCGAGCCGGTACACCTGCTGCACGCTTTGCTCGAACAGGACGGACCCAAAGCTTTGCTGGCGCGAGCCGGGGTCAACGTGCCCGGGCTGGCGCATGCCACGGCACAGGCGATCGACCGGCTGCCGGAGGTGGAAGGCACGGACGGCAACGTGCAGGTCAGCCGTGAGCTCAACGGCTTGCTCAATACCACAGAAAAAGAGGCCAGCAAACGCGGCGACCAATTCATCGCCAGCGAGTTGTTTCTGCTGGCCGTGGCCGACGACAAAGGCGAGGCCGGGCGCATCGCGCGCGAGCATGGGCTGACGCGCAAATCGCTGGAAGCCGCGATCGACGCCGTGCGCGGTGGGCAGAAGGTCGACAGCGCCGAGGCCGAGGGTGCGCGCGAGGCGCTGAAAAAATACACCCTGGACCTCACCGAACGCGCGCGCCAGGGCAAGCTCGACCCGGTGATCGGCCGCGATGACGAAATCCGCCGCACCATCCAGGTGCTGCAGCGCCGCACCAAAAACAACCCGGTGCTGATCGGCGAGCCCGGCGTGGGCAAGACCGCGATCGTCGAAGGGCTGGCGCAGCGCATCGTCAACGACGAGGTGCCCGACAGCCTGCGCGGCAAGCGGCTGCTGGTGCTCGATATCGCGTTACTGCTGGCCGGGGCGAAGTTCCGTGGCGAGTTCGAGGAGCGGCTGAAAAACGTGCTCAAGGAACTCGCGCAGGATGAAGGCAAGACCATCGTGTTCATCGACGAGATCCACACCATGGTCGGCGCCGGCAAGGCCGAGGGTGCGATGGATGCGGGCAATATGCTCAAGCCGGCGCTGGCGCGCGGCGAGCTGCATTGCATCGGTGCGACCACGCTGGACGAATACCGCAAGTACATCGAAAAGGATGCGGCGCTGGAGCGGCGCTTCCAGAAAGTGATGGTCGACGAGCCCAGCGTCGAGGACACGATTGCCATCCTGCGCGGTCTGCAGGAAAAGTACGAGGTGCATCACGGCGTGGAGATCACCGACCCGGCGATCGTTGCTGCGGCTGAGCTCAGCCACCGCTACATCACCGACCGCTTCCTGCCAGACAAGGCGATCGACTTGATCGACGAAGCAGCGGCCAAGATCAAAATCGAAATCGACTCCAAGCCGGAGGCGATGGACCGCATCGACCGCCGGCGCATCCAGCTCAAGATCGAAAAGGCGGCGGTGGAAAAGGAAAAAGACGAAGCCTCGCGCAAGCGCCTGGCGCTGATCGACGAGGAACTCGCCAAGCTCGACCGCGAGTACGCCGATCTGGAGGAAATCTGGAAGGCGGAAAAAGCCGCAGTCCAGGGATCGACCGCGATCAAAGAGGAAATCGACAAAATCCGCTTCGATATCGAAGAGCTCAAGCGCAAAGGCGATTTCAACAAGGTCGCCGAGCTGCAATACGGCCGCCTGCCCGAGCTGGAGCGGCGGCTGCGCGAGGCGCAGGCCAAGGAAACCGAAGGCGGGGCCGCCGGCCAGCCGGCACGGCGGCTGCTGCGCACCCAGGTCGGCGCGGAGGAAATTGCCGAGGTGGTGTCGCGGGCCACCGGCATTCCGGTGTCCAAGCTGATGCAGGGCGAGCGCGACAAGCTGGTGCACATGGAAGAGCGCCTGCACCGTCGCGTCGTGGGGCAGGACGAGGCCATCCGCGCCGTGTCCGACGCCATCCGCCGTTCGCGCGCCGGGCTGTCCGACCCGCGCCGGCCTTATGGCTCCTTCCTATTCCTCGGCCCCACCGGCGTGGGCAAGACCGAGTTGACCAAGGCGCTGGCGGAGTTTCTGTTCGATTCGGACGAGCACCTCATCCGCATCGACATGAGCGAGTTCATGGAAAAGCATTCGGTCGCCCGCCTGATCGGCGCGCCGCCGGGCTATGTGGGCTATGACGAAGGCGGCTACCTCACCGAAGCCGTGCGGCGCAAGCCCTACAGCGTGATCCTGTTCGACGAGGTCGAGAAGGCGCACCCGGACGTGTTCAACGTGCTGTTGCAGGTGCTCGACGATGGCCGCCTGACCGACGGGCAGGGGCGCACCGTGGACTTCAAGAACACGGTGATCGTCATGACCTCCAACCTCGGCTCGCAGCAGATCATGGCCATGGCCGGGCAGCCGCAACAGGCCATCCGCGACGCGGTGTGGGAGGAGGTCAAGGCGCATTTCCGCCCCGAGTTCCTCAACCGCATCGACGAGGTCGTGGTGTTCCACGCGCTGGGTGAAAAGCAGATTGCCGACATCGCGCGCATCCAGTTGCGCGGGCTGGAGGGTCGCTTGGCACAGCTCGACATGCGGCTGGACGTGAGCGACGCGGCGCTGGCCGAAATCGCTCGGGCTGGATTCGATCCGGTGTTCGGTGCGCGGCCGCTCAAGCGCGCGATCCAAAGCCGCATCGAAAATCCGCTGGCCAAGCTGATTCTCGAAGGGCGTTTCGGGCCGAAGGACGTCATCTGGCTGGGCGTGAAAGACGGCCAGATCACCTTCGACCGGGTGGCCGCGTCGTGACCCGTCGTGACCGTCTGTGGCAGTACTCAGCCGTTGAGCCATTTGAGGAAGTCGGCATACGCCCGCGGGCTGCCGACCTCCCAGCCGGCCAGCCCGAGCGCCTTGTTTGCCTGCGCCGATTCCGGCCCGAGTAAGGCGGCGCGGACTTTGCTCACGGTCTCAGCCGGCACATCGGGCGCGGCGAGCACTGCCCACATCGGCATCGGCTGGTGTTGCAACAGCACGCCGCCTTCGGCGAGCCATTGCTTGGACACCACCGGTGTGACCACGCCGATGGCCGCCACATGCATGTCGCGCATCAGCCCAGTGACTGCGTTTTGCGTTTTGACGTGGACGATGGCCGGCAGACGTGGGGAGTGCTCGCGCCAGAGTTTCTGCGCAACCTGATCGACCAGGCTGCCCGCCTGCGGGGCGAGCAGTACGGCTGACGCCGAAGTCCAGACTTCGGCCGGATCGATGCAGCGTTGTGGCATCGTCGGCGGCAATCCCAGAATGCTCATCGTGCTGCCGCCGACGAGGATTTTGCCGCGCTGCTGCGGGCATGGCTGCGCGATCAGGTCGGTGCCGAAATGCAACGTGTCTTTGCCGCTGACGACCAATTGCCAGCCTTTGGCCAGCAACGACGCCGTGAGGTTCGGCGGTTTGACGAAGGCAAAAGCGTACGGCTTGCCACCCAACGTCGACTGCGCTGCGCGCAGCGTGAAATCCGCAGTCCAGATCACCTTGCGGTTCAGACTGCTGCCGACCAATTCGCTCAGCGTCTGGCCGATGACGTGCAACGACTGCTGGTTTTCCGCGGCCAGCCCGAACTGAAACCCCATGAGCAAGGGTTCTGCCGCTGCCGCCTGGTTGGACGCTGGCGCGGCCACGGCGGCAGGAAGGCCGAGCATGGTCGTGGTGGCGACGCACAAAGCGGAAAAAAACACGCCCGACAGCCGGGTAGCGAACAGGGCGAAGACGCGAAACAATTTCATGGCGCGACGACGGCGATGGCGAAGCCATGAAATTTACAGTCTTGCGCAGGCGGTCGCAGTCGGTGTTTTCCACAGACAAGGCCGGCGCAGCGCCGACGAATGGGCTGTTCAGCCAGTCGGTTGCGTGGCGTGGCCTTGCACTTGTAAAGCCAAGGGGGTGTCATTGACCACGACGACCCGCTGCCCCGGGCGCAGCGCGCCCAAAGACACTGCCTGGTGATCGGCAGCAGCCAGATGCAGGACGTCGACCGCGGTCAGCGGGATGTGTACGCCATTGGCGGCGTGAACCGTGAACGCTGCAGTGGCCAGGGTGGTGAGCCCGCCGGCCAATAGAGCTTTGAGGATGGCACGATTGGACATGGCACTCTCCAGAGTGCAGATGAAGACATTGGAGCGGGTTCGGCGCGCGGGGTTGCACAACTTCGGCGCGATGATGTGACAAACCGTATCTCGCCAAGCCGCGGCACAATGTCAAGCTTGTTTTGTCTTGCCAGAAGGATGCAATACCTGCCATGACGTTTCCTTTTCTTCGCCGCCGGCTGCCGCGGCGCACTCTGTTGCTTGCCGCGCTAGCCCTGCCACTGGCCGCGTGCGGCCGTTCGGCACAGACCTGGCAGCTCGACAACATCACCGGAGTGATGCCACGGTTGAAATTTCACCTTACCAACGATCTCGGCCAGCCCGTCACGGCGCAAAACTACAAAGGCCAGATCGTGCTGCTGTATTTCGGCTACACGCATTGCCCGGACGTCTGTCCAACCACCATTCAGCTCATGGCCGATGTGGTGCAACAGCTCGGTGCACAGGCCAAGGACGTGCGCATTTTGTTTGTCAGCGTCGACCCGAAGCGCGATTCGCTGCCCATTCTCAAGGCCTACACCCAGGCGTTCAGCCCAAACGCCGTCGGTCTGACGGGAACCATGGCACAGATCGACGCGCTCACCCGGCGCTACCGTGTGGCGTTCAGCTACGGCAAACCCGATGCGCAGGGCAATTACGTCGTCGACCATAGCGCCGGTGTCTACATTTTTGGCCGGGATGGCCGCATCCGGCTGCTGGCCTCGGACAGCAACCCGCCATCGGCCTGGGTGCACGACCTCAAGCAACTCATCGCCGACGAATTCTGATTCCGGCCCACCCGCGGGCGGCGAACTCAGGGAGAATGCGTTCGGCCCGGTTCGCCCACCGGCTTGCCGCCGTCGCTTTGCAGCGAGCGCATCAGCGCTGCCGCCGGGTCATCGTCTGCGGCGGCGCCGGGCTCGCTGGCCTGCTTCGCAGGTGCTGGCGCTGATTCGCCAAAGCTCGGCGGGGTGATCGGTTCGTAGCTACTGTCGTCTGCCGGCGCGGTGATTTGCACTTTGTCCAGATCAATGGTTTTGTGCTGTCCCAGCCCACTGGTGACCAGGCCGGGGAAAGTGATGACCAGCACGACCATCAGAATCTGGATGAGCACGAACGGCACGGCGCCCCAGTAGATCTGCCCGGTCGTCACCCGGGCGATACGCCGACCCGTCTCTTTGTCGGTGTAGTCTTCCTTGGCCGCGACGCTGCGCAGGTAGAACAGCGCGAAACCGAACGGCGGGTGCATGAACG
>JBFXEK010000111.1:0-5895 GCA_050180155.1 Thiomonas sp.
CCTGCACGATGCGGCGATTGCCGCCATCCTGCAGCGCAGCGGCGCACAGAATGGCGACCTGCTGTTCTTCGGCGCCGACAAGGCCAAGATCGTCGCCGACGCCATCGGCGCGCTGCGCGTGAAAATCGGCCACAGCGCCTTCGGCAAGGCGCACGGGCTGTTCGAGGACGCCTGGAAACCGCTGTGGGTGGTCGATTTCCCGATGTTCGAGTTCGACGAGGACGAACAGCGCTGGGTCGCGGTGCACCACCCGTTCACCGCGCCCAAGGACGGCCATGAGGAACTGATGGACACCGCGCCGGAAAAATGCCTGGCCAAGGCCTACGACATGGTGCTCAACGGCTGGGAAATCGGCGGCGGCTCGGTGCGCATCCACCGCGCCGACGTGCAGAGCAAGGTGTTCGCCGCGCTGCGCATCGGCCCCGAGGAAGCGCGCGCCAAGTTCGGCTTTCTGCTCGACGCGCTGCAATACGGCGCCCCGCCGCACGGCGGCATTGCTTTTGGCCTGGACCGCATCGTCACCATGATGGCTGGCGCTCCCAGCATCCGCGACGTCATCGCCTTTCCCAAGACCCAGCGCGCGCAATGCCTGCTGACCAACGCCCCCAGCCCGGTGGACGAAAAGCAATTGCGCGAGTTGCATATCCGCCTGCGCAATCCGCAGCCGGCGGCGTGAAGCAGCCATGCCCCGCATCGACGACCCCACCCACGACCGCGAAGCCGGCGCTGCCGACGGCACGCTCGATACCACCCGCATCGACGACACCCGCATCCGCGCGGTGCGGGCGTTGATTTCACCGGCGGTGCTGCTCGAAGAGCTGCCGGTGACGGCGGCGGTCGAGGCCGTGGTCGAGCGCGGGCGCGCGGCGGTGGCCGAGGTGCTGCACGGCCGCAGCGACCGGCTGATCGCGGTGGTCGGCCCGTGTTCGATCCACGACGCCGAGCAGGCGCTGGACTACGCGCGGCGGCTGCGCGGCTTGGCCGATGAGCTGGGCGACGCGCTGGTGCTGGTGATGCGGGTGTATTTCGAAAAGCCGCGCACCACGGTGGGGTGGAAGGGTTTCATCAACGACCCGCGGCTGGATGGCAGTTTTCGCATCAACGAAGGGCTGCGGCGCGCGCGGCAGTTGCTGCTGGACATCAACGCACTGGGGCTGCCGGCGGGCACCGAGTTCCTCGACCTGCTGTCGCCGCAGTATTTCAGCGATCTGATCGCCTGGGGCGCGATCGGCGCGCGCACCACCGAAAGCCAGAGCCACCGCCAGCTCGCTTCGGGGTTGAGCTGCCCGGTGGGGTTCAAGAACGGCACCGACGGCGGGGTGCAGATCGCCGCCGACGCAGTGGTCGCCGCCGCGCACCCGCACGCCTTCATGGGCATGACCAAAATGGGTGTGGCGGCGATTTTCGAAACCCGCGGCAACGCCGACTGCCATGTGATCCTGCGCGGGGGCAAGGCGCCGAATTACGACCCCGCGTCGGTCGATGCCGCCTGCGCGGTGCTGGCCCGGGCCGGGCTGCGCCAGCAGCTGATGATCGACTGCTCGCATGCCAACTCGGCCAAGCAGCCACGCAAGCAGATCGAGGTGGCCGCCGACATCGCGCGGCGCATCGCCGCGGGCGAGCGGCGCATCAATGGCGTGATGGTCGAAAGCCACTTGTGCGAGGGCCGGCAGGATTTGCACCCCGGCCAGCCGTTGCGCTGGGGCGTGTCGATCACCGACGCCTGCCTAGGCTGGGACGACACCGTGCCGCTGCTGCACAACCTGGCCGATTCGGTCCGGCTGCGCCGCCACGGCGCAGCCTGATGCATCAGCCGGCAGCGGCGCGGCGATCACCCCGCGCGCTGCGTTGCACGGCTCAGAGTTCTTCGCGGAAGGAATCGTGGCAGGATTTGCAAGTCTTGGCGGTTTCACCAAACACCACCTTGATCTCGTCGAGCTTGCCGGTCTTGGCGGCAGCCACGAGCTTGGGAGTCATTTGCTGCAGCTTGTCGGCATCGGCCTTGAACTTGTCCATCTCTTTCCAGATCGCCGGCTTGGCGTGTGAATCGGGCAGGTCGGTGCCCGGGCCGAACGCCTGCCACGGCAGGCGCGACATGAAGGCGACGATCTCGGCGTTTTCCAGCGCAGCCTTGGCGTCGAACGGCGCCTTGCCCTGCACCATCGCCCCCAGTCGGGCGAAGCTGGTACCCATCAACACGAACGCCGACTGGCGGTACTTCACCGCCGCCTCGGGTTTGGCGAACTGCGCGTACGCAGGAGCAGCGCCGCCGAGCGCGGCGCAGACCAGCATGGCAACAAACACGGATTTCGGCTGAAAGCGGATCGGATGCATCGGCAGACTCCTTGAAGGGTGGGGACAGACACCGGCGCAGTGTAAAAAAAAGTGTTGACGGCTGCACGAGGCCATCTGGCGACACTGCGGCAGTCGAATTTGCAAAAAAATCCGGTGGGGCTGTCGATCTGGCGCGCGCACGGCTTAAGATGCGGGCCATTGAGCCGTCTGCGACGGCAAAGCGGCGCCGATCGGGGCGCTCACATCGTCCATTGCCGCGGGGCAGGCTCAATGATCCGGCGCTCCTGGTCCCCCAGGAACGCCAGCATGACAACGGCGAATCCGCACTGTGCACCGCCTACCGGACAGGTGGCGGCGTGCAACCGGACCATCAGATCAACTTCTCGGAGTGCATTGAATATGGCCACTGCAAAACCCGCGGCAAAAAAAGCCACCGCCGCCAAAACCACCCGTCAACCCAGCGCGGCGTTCATGAAACCGCTCACCCCGTCGGCGCATCTGGCCGCCGTGGTCGGCGCCGCGCCGATGCCGCGCACCGAAGTGGTGAAAAAACTGTGGGACTACATCAAGGCGCACAAACTGCAGGACACGGCGAACAAGCGCATGATCAACGCCGACGCCAAACTCAAACCGATTTTCGGCAAAGACCAGGTCAGCATGTTCGAAATGACCAAACTGGTCAGCGCGCACCTCAAATGACGTGGCAGCAACGCTGGCGCAGAGGGCGCGCCAGCTGCCACGAGCCCGGCGCCGCCGGGCTTTTTCGTTCACCCCGTCTGGCGCGCGCGCTGACGTGCCTGCTGCTGGCCGTCTGCGCGGCCAGCGCGCAGGCGGGTGCACCGCAGCCGCCGCTGGCGCTGCCACGCGATGCGGCGGTTTCAGCCGGATTTTCGCCTGACGGCGGCGCGTTGGCGTTGGTCCTGCAGGCCATCGGCCAGGCGCACCGTAGCATCGACGTGGCGGCGTATCTCCTGACCTCCTCCGAAGTGGCGCGTGCCCTGGTGCAGGCGCAGCGACGCGGCGTGCAGGTGCGCGTGCTGCTCGACGCCAAGGCCGACACGGTGGAAGATGCGCGCTACGCCCGCCATGCGCTGGGCATTCTGGTCAACGCCGGAATCGCCGTGCGTAGCATCGACGCCTACCCCCTGTTCCACGACAAATACATGATCATCGACCACCGCACGGTGCAAACGGGCAGTTTCAACTACACCTACTCGGCAGCGCAGCGTAACGCGGAAAACGTATTGGTCGTATGGAACGCCCCGCAGCTGGCCGCGCGCTACCAGGCCGACTGGGAACACAACTGGGCGCTGGGGCGCGCCGTGCAGTTGCCTTACTGACGCGCCGCTCGGCCCGGCCACGGCCAAGACAGCGCCGGGCCAATGCCGTACCGGCCGAAGGGGCGGCGGCGCTGCCGTGCTTGGCCGCCTAAAATTGCTTCGCTGCATATCGGCTTTGCAAACCCAACGATGAAATCCCTGCCCAAATCCGCGTTGATCGCCGCCGTCGTCGTCATTTTGGCGCTGGGCGGCTACCTCGGCTGGTCGGCGCTGGAGCAAAAACCGGCCGCACCGAACGCCAGTTTCACCCTGCTCGATGGCAAAACGGTCGATTTGTCGGCCTACCGCGGCAAAGTGGTGATGGTCAACTTCTGGGCAACGAGCTGCACCACCTGCGTCGGCGAAATGCCCGAACTGGTGCAGACCTACGACGCGCTGCACCCCAAGGGCTTTCACCTCGTCGCCGTGGCGATGAGCTATGACAACCCGACTTTTGTGCGCAACTTCGCGCAACAGCGGCAGCTGCCGTTCTCCGTGGCCTACGACGCCAGCGGCCAGGCGGCCAAGGCGTTCCAGAACGTGCGGCTGACGCCGACGAGTTTTCTCATCGACAAGTCCGGCCGCATCGTCAAGGAGTACGTCGGCCCGCCGAACTTCGCCGAATTGCACCGCCTGATCGACCAACTGCTGGCGCAGCCGGCGTGATCACGGCACGAGCATGCCCATGTCGTCGCGGCGACGGGAGAAGTGCGCTTTGAGATAGTCCAGCCACAGCCGCAAGCGCAGCGGCAGGTGTTTGCGCTGGGTGAACACGGCAAAAATGCCGTTGGGTGGCGCGGCGAAGTCTTGCAGAATCGCCACCAGTCGGCCGTCTTTGAGGCTGCTGCCCACTTCCCACAGCGAGCGCCAGGCGATGCCGCGGCCTTCCAGGCACCACTGGTGCAACACCGCGCCATCGGTGCAGTCCATGCGGCCGCCGACGCGGATGTGCGTGATTTCACCGTCGATACGGAACACCCAGCCGCGCGGCTGGCTGCCCACTGACGCATACGCCAAGCAGTTGTGCCGCGCCAAATCGTACGGCGTGGCCGGCGTGCCGTAGCGCTGCAAATACGCTGGCGCGGCCACGCACACCCGTTGATTGTCGGCCAGGCGCAGGCTGACCAGAGAAGAATCGGCAAGGTCACCGACGCGCACCGCACAGTCGTAGCCCTCGTTGACCAGGTCGACCAGCCGGTCGGTGAGGTCCAGCGACAGCGTGACTTCGGGGTGCTGATCGAGAAAATCCGGGATCAGCGGCGCGATATGTCGCCGGCCAAACCCCGCCGGGGCGGTGATGCGCAGATGCCCGCTGGCCTTCACCCCGCCCGCGCTGACGCTGGCCTCGGCGTTTTGCAAATCGGCCAGCAGCCGCTGGCAATCTTCGAGAAACGCGCTGCCCTCCTCGGTCAGGCTGATGCGGCGGGTGGTACGCAGCAGCAATTTGACCCCAAGCCGGGCCTCGAGCGCGTCGATGCGACGACCAATGATCGCCGGTGCCACGCCCTCGGCCTGCGCCGCAGCGGTCAGGCTACCCTTGGTCGCGACCGCGGCGAACGTCTCCATTTGTTTGAGTTTGTCCATATTTGCACAACATTGCATCCGCAAAAGTACGCAATCTAACCCAAGCCGTCAGCGCAAGCGCGTGTTTTTCTGCGGCTTTGCAGCAATTGCGCGGCGACTTCGCTGCCCGCTCGCGCCCGCCCCAGCCGTCCGCGGCGCTGTCCAAACATTGCGGTGCAGCATAAACTGCAGGCATCCCAAAAAGATGGCTGCCTGCCGCTGCGCCGCGTCACCCGCCGCCTGGCGGCAGGCACACCCCAGACCAGACTGACTCACGGAGATCGCCCCATGTCCCAAAACGTTTTGCCGCAAGGCGTGCAACTCACCGCCGCGCCCAATCCCGCTTTCGACTCCATTCTCAGCGCCGATGCGCTGGGCTTCATCGCCAAACTGCACCGCGCCTTCGAGCCGCGCCGGCAGCAGCTGCTGGCCGCCCGCGCCGAGCGCGCCAAGCGGCTCGATGCCGGCGAAAAGCCGGACTTCCTGCCCGAAACTCGACACATCCGCGAGGGCGACTGGCGCATTGCGCCGCTGCCGCCGGCGCTGCAGCGCCGCCGGGTGGAAATCACCGGGCCGGTGGATCGCAAAATGATCATCAACGCCTTGAACTCCGGCGCCGACAGCTATATGGCGGACTTCGAGGACGCCAACACCCCCGACTAGCGCAACCAGATCGAAGGTCAGATCAATCTGTTCGAGGCGGTGCGCCGCACCATTC
>JBFXEK010000112.1:0-5839 GCA_050180155.1 Thiomonas sp.
ACGGCGATGAGCACGCGGCCGGTGCGCCGCACCGACGCGTCGCAGGTGTCCCAGTCGAGCGGGTTGAGCGAGCGCAGGTCGATGATTTCGGCGTCGCTGCCGTCGGTGGCGAGCTGCAGTGCGGCGGCAAGCGCCTGGTTGGCCATGCGCGAATAGCCGATGAGGGTGAGGTCGCGTCCCTTGCGCCGCAGCATGGCGCGGTGTGGCGGCGGCGGTGCAGCAGACTCGTCGACTGGCGCCTGGTCGAAGTTGAGCAACTCGTGTTCGAGCACGATGACGCAATCGTCGGCGCGAATCGCCTGGCGCAGTTGCCAGTAGGCATCCTGCGGCGTCGCCGGCACGACGATGCGCAGCCCGGCGACGTTCATCAGCGTGTGCTCCAGGCGCTGCGAGTGCTGCGCGGCGAGCTGCCGGGCGACGCCGCCGGGCATGCGGATGGTCAGCGGCATGCGCAACTGCCCGCCGGACATGAACGGGATTTTCGCCGCCATGTTGACGATGGCGTCGAGCGCCAACAGCGCGAAATTCACCGTCATGATTTCGACCACCGGGCGCATCCCGGCCAGCGCCGCGCCGACTCCCAGCCCGGTGAAGCTGCCTTCGGAAATCGGCGTATCGAGCACCCGGCGCTCACCGTATTTGGCCTGCAGCCCTTCGGTGACGCGGTAGGTTCCGCCGTAGAGGCCGACGTCTTCGCCCAGGATGAACACGGTGTCGTCCGCGGCCATTTCGGCATCGAGCGCGCGGTTGAGTGCCTGCCAGTAGCTCAGGGTTTGCATGCCAGGCTCCTTGGTCAAATCAGCGCGGCGACGTCGATGCCGGGACGCAGTGCGCGGCGGGCGTCGTCGAGCGTGGGCTCAGGCGCGGCGGCGGCAAACGTCACGGCGTCGTCGATTTCGGCGCGGATTTCGGCTTCGAGGCGTTCCAGCCCGGCAGTGTCGAGGTGGCCGTTTTGCACATAACGCTGGCCGAGCGCGGCACAACTGTCCAGGCCGAGTTTGTGTAGCGCGGCGTCGTCGGGGCAATGCAGCGCGAGATCGCGCAGCTCGGCGCCGATCGGGTCTTGCGCGGTGTAAGCCGCCACCTCGGCTGCCGGACGGTAATTGCCCGGATCGGCCATCGAGTGGCCGCGGTAGCGGTAGGTTTCGAGTTCGAGCAACTGCGGCCCCTGCCCCGCGCGAATTTGCCCCAGCATGGCGCTGGCGTGGGTGTAAACGGTAGCGGCGTCCATGCCGTTGGCGCGTTGCGCGACCATGCCATAAGCGCAGGCGCGCTTGGACACCTCGGTGACGGCGGAATGGCGATGGATTTCGGTGCCGATCTGGTAATGGTTGTTCTCGCAGATGAACAGCACCGGCAGCTTCCACAACGCGGCCATGTTCAGCGACTCGTGAAAGGTGCCTTGGTTGACCGCGCCATCACCAAAAAAACACAGCACGGCCTCGGGCTGGCCCCGCAGCATCACGGCATAGGCAGCGCCGATGGCGATGGGAAAGGTTTCGCCGACGATGGCATAGCCGCCGAGAAAACGGCGCTCGGCGTCGAACAAGTGCATCGACCCGCCCAGACCGCCCGAGCAGCCGGCGCGCTTGCCAAACAGCTCGGCGACGATGGCACGCATCGGCACGCCGCGCACCAGCGCGTGGACATGCTCGCGGTACGTGCTGACCACATAGTCGCCGGGTTCGGCCGCGGCGATGGCGCCGGCAGCCACGGCCTCTTCGCCGGGGTAAAGGTGCAGAAAGCCGCCGATCGTTCCCTTGGCGTACTCCTGCGCCAAGCGTTCTTCGAGCCGGCGGGCGCGCAGCATGTCGCGCAGAAAGCGCAAATGAAGGTCTGGATTCATGGCCGTTCTCGCAGCGCGTTCAGGTTGTGGCGGCTCTGGGTTTGCGGCCCAGCTGCGCCTCGACCGCGAGCACGCGCTGGGTGGTGGCGATCACCGTGTCCGGATTCAGGCTCATGGTGTCGATGCCGATTTGCACCAGGAATTCGGCCATTTCCGGGTAATCCGACGGTGCCTGACCGCACAGCCCGGAGTGGATCCCGTTGCGCTGGCAGCCCTGCACCGCCAAGCGGATCATTTCCTTCACCCCGTCGTCACGCTCGTCGTAATCGAAGGCGACGATGTCGCTGTCGCGATCGACGCCCAGCGTGAGCTGGGTCAGGTCATTGGACCCGATGGAAAAACCGTCGAAGCGCTTGGCGAACTGGTCGATGAGGATGACGTTGTTCGGGATCTCGCACATGGCGTAGATTTGCAGCCCGTTTTCACCGCGGCTCAGGCCGAATTCGGCCATTTTTGCCAACACCTCGTCGGCCTCTTTGACGCGGCGCACGAACGGCAGCATCAGAATGACGTTGCTCAGGCCGATGTGTTCGCGTACCCGTTTCATCGCCAGGCATTCGAGGCGGAAGCCCTCGGCGTAGGCAGGATGGGCGTAGCGCGATGCCCCGCGAAAACCGAGCATCGGGTTGGCTTCGACCGGTTCGAAATCGCTGCCACCGATCAGGCTGGCGTATTCGTTGGACTTGAAGTCCGACAGCCGCACGACCACCGGCTTGGGCCAGAACGCCGCGGCGATGGTGCCGATGCCCTCGGCCAGGCGCTGGACGAAAAAGCTCTCGCCGTCCGGATAGCCGCGCAGCAAGCGGGAGATGGCCAGGCGCGCCTGGGCATTTTTCACGCGGTCGGGATGCAGCAAGGCCAGCGGGTGCGCTTTGATCGATTCGTTGATGACGAATTCCATGCGCGCCAGCCCGACGCCGTCGTTGGGCAGGAAAGAGGTTTTGAAGGCGATGTCGGGGTTGCCGATGTTGATCATGATGCCGGTAGCCGGGCGGGGCAGGTCGCCGATCTCGGTCTTTTCGGCGTGGAACGGCACGCTGCCGCGGTACACCTTGCCGCGGTCGCCTTCGGCGCAGGACACGGTGACCGCCTGTCCGTCGGGCACGGCGCTGGTGGCGTTGCCGGCGCCGACGACGGCTGGAATGCCCAGCTCGCGGGCGATGATCGCGGCATGGCAGGTGCGCCCGCCCCGGTTGGTGACGATGGCCGCGGCGGTTTTCATCACCGGCTCCCAGTCGGGGGTGGTGGTGTCGGCCACCAGTACTTCGCCGGGTTTGAACTCGGGCAGATGCGCCACATCGGCGATGACCCGCGCCTGGCCGCTGGCGATTTTTTCGCCCACCGAACGGCCGGTGGTGAGCACCTCGCCGCTGCCGTCGAGCACATAGCTTTCGATTTCGCTGGCGCGCCGCTGCGAGGCCACGGTTTCTGGCCGGGCTTGAACGATGTAGAGTTTGCCGTCCACCCCGTCCTTGGCCCATTCCATATCCATCGGATGGCCGTAGTGCTGTTCGATCTTGATCGCGGCGTCGGCCAGTTCGAGCACGTCGGCGTCGGTCAGGCAAAAGCGCTCGCGGTCGGCCCTGGGCGTCGGGACGTTGCGCGTGGTCAGCCGGGTGTCGCCGTCGACGAACACCATTTTCACCGCCTTGTCACCCAGGCTGCGTCGCAGCACGGCGCGGTGCCCGGCGGCAAAAGTGGGTTTGTGCACGTAGAACTCGTCGGGATCGACCGCGCCTTGCACCACGTTTTCGCCCAGGCCGTAGGCGCCGGTGATGAACACCACGTCGCGGAAGCCCGACTCGGTGTCGAGCGAGAACATCACTCCCGATGCGGCGAGGTCGGAACGCACCATTTTCATCACTCCGACCGACAACGCGACTTTGAAATGATCGAAGCCTTGGTCGATGCGGTAGTGAATGGCGCGATCGGTGAACAGGCTGGCGAAGTCGCGGCGGCAGGCGTCGAGCAGGCTTTGATCGCCGCGAATGTTCAGGTAAGTGTCTTGCTGTCCGGCAAAGCTGGCGGTGGGCAGGTCTTCGGCAGTGGCCGAGCTGCGTACCGCCAAACTCACGTCTTCGCCGTATTGCGCCTGCAGCGCGCGGTACGCGGCGAGGATTTCGTCGGCCAAATCGTTGGGCAGACCGGCGCCGTAGACGATCTCGCGGGCCCGCTTGCCGCGACGGGCGAGGTCTTGTACGTCGTCGGAGTCCAGGCCGTCGAGCGCGGCGTGCAACGCCTCCCAGGCGCCGGCGGCGTCGAGCATGTAGCGGTAGGCGTCGGCGGTGATGGCAAAGCCGTTGGGCACGCGCACCCCTTGCGCCGAAAGGGTGCGCACCATTTCGCCGAGAGAGGCGTTCTTGCCTCCCACCAGCGGTACGTCATGGATGCCGAGCTGGTCGAAAAAGCGGATGTATTTGCCGTTGCTCATAGGGTGTCTCCAGGGAGTCGTCGCAGTTGCGTGCCTGCCAAAGCCGCAGCACGTGCGTCGTGCCGCCACAGGGCGGGGCTGCTGACCATGCCCCGGCTGCTTTCGCGGCCAGCGTAGTGCGCCCGGTGGTCGAACCCTTGCGCTACATCAAGCCGGCCCTGCAACGCGCGAGCCGGTTGCGTGGCGCGCTGAATTCAAAAGTTGTGAATGAACCGAGAGCGCGGGCAGGCTGCGCGGCAGGCTCCGAATCAAGGTGTAGGGTGCGACCGCAGGGGGACTACGGCGAGCTTTGCAACGCCGCGCAAGGCCTGCCGGGCGCAAAGGGCGGGCAGGGCCGGTTGGTTCTCGATTTTCAGCCCGGCCAACGCGCTGGCAGGTAGGCAGTGGGGTCGATGATCGGGGGTTGCCCGGCGATCATTTCGGCCAGCAGCCGACCGCTGACCGGGCCGAGGGTGAAGCCCTGATGCGCGTGGCCGAAGTTGAACCACAGCCCGGGGTGACGCGGCGCCGGGCCGATCACCGGCAGCATGTCGGCGGTGCACGGCCGCGAGCCCAGCCAAGGGGGATCGGCCAGCGGCGGCCCAAGGTCGAGCAGTTCGCCGGCATAGGCCTGGGCTTTGTCGAGCTGCACAGGCGTGGGCGGCGCGTCGATGGCGGCGAATTCGGCGCCGGTAGTCAGGCGCAGACCGAGTCGCATTGGCGCGAGCACGTAGCCGCGCTCGGCGTCGAGCAGCGGCTGGCGCAAAGCCGTTGCCGACGGGTAATGCTGGTGATAGCCGCGCTTGATGAACAGCGGATAACGGTAGCCGAAGCGACGGATGAGCCCATCCGCCCAAGGACCGAGGGCGATGACGGCTTGCTTGGCGTCGATGCGCCCATCTCCGGTGGCGATCGACCAGCCAGCACCTTGGCGCTGGAGAGTGGCGGCGTCCGCGCGGAGTGCGCGCCCACCACGCGCGGCGAACAATGCGGCGTAGCGTTGCACCAGCGCGCCGGGGTCGCTGACCGACCACGGGTCGAGCCAATGCACCGCACCAACCAGCACGCGGTGCAGCGCCGGCTCGGCACGCGCCAGCGCCGCGGCGTCTTCGGCGTCAAAGCGCACGGCAAAGTCGCGCTGCAGCCGCTGCGCGCGCTGCAGCGCCAGGTCGAACGCCGCGTTGGTGCGAAAGACGAAGCGAAAGCCCTCGCGCCGCAATAGATCGTCGGCCTGCGCGGCGGCGATCAGCGGCGCATGTTCCTGTGTGGCCAAAGCGATCAGCCGGCTGTAGGCCAGCGTGGCGCGGGCATGCGCCTGCGGCCGTGAGTTGTGGAAATAACGCAGCAGCGGCAGCGCCATGTGTAGCAGCCCCCGCGCCTGCCAATGCACTTCGGCGCCTTGCCCCATTGCCGCGCGCAGCACGAACCGCAGCTCGCGCGGGAAGGGGTACGGTTCGACCGCCTCGCGCTGGATCAGCCCGGCGTTGCCGTAAGAGGTTTCTTCGCCTAGTGCGCGCCGGTCGATCAGCACCACATCGAAGCCACGCTGCTGCAGATGCAGCGCAGTGCAGGTGCCCACCATG
>JBFXEK010000113.1:0-5820 GCA_050180155.1 Thiomonas sp.
GCCGCCGCAGCAGCGGCAAAGGGGTTGATTGCAGCCGGGGCAGGGCGGTACGCTGGATGAAACCGCCACTGCGCCTGCACGATGAACGACGCCTGCCCGCCACCCCCCAACCGGCTGTTGCCACGGTTGTTGCGCGCTTTGCTGCGTTCGTGGAGCGTGCGCATCGTCGTCGGGTTGGCGGCTTTGTACCTTGCGCTGGGTTATCTTGCCGTCGGCCCGCTGGCCGAATATTTGGTGCCGAAGCTGGCGCAGTCGCAGCTCGACAGCCGCGCCAGCGTGCGCCGGGTGGCGTTCGATCCGTTGCGGCTACGACTCACCGTCGACGATCTGCGCCTGAGCAACGCGCAGGGGGTGCCGCTGGCGGGGTTCGACCGGCTGTTCATCGACTTCGACGCCGCCAGCCTGTGGCGTTGGGCGTGGAGCTTCCGCCAGATCCGTCTGGACCGGCCGCAGGTCAACCTCGCCATCGCCCGCGGTGGCGCGATGAACTGGGATGGCCTGTTGCACGCCCTGCAGCGCGGAGCACGGCCGGCCAAACCGTCCGACCGCATCGTGCGGCTGGTGATCCGCAGCCTGCTGATCCGCGGCGGCGTGGTGCAGTTTGCCGACGCCGACCGCGCCCATCCCTACGAGACGCGGCTGGCGCCGCTGAACGTGCGCATCGACATGCTGTCTACCCTGCCGCAGGCGCGCGCGGACTACGCCATCAGCCTCCTGCTGCCGCAGCAGAAGGCGACGCTACGCTGGACGGGCTACGTCGGCATCAACCCACCGGTGTCGGGTGGACAGGCCGAGCTCAGCGGGCTGGACCTGGCGGC
Source organism: Thiomonas sp. (assembly GCA_050180155.1). Lineage (GTDB taxonomy): Bacteria > Pseudomonadota > Gammaproteobacteria > Burkholderiales > Burkholderiaceae_C > Thiomonas. The sequence continues at coordinate 819 of JBFXEK010000113.1, forward strand.
TGCGGCACGCGCCGTGCCGCAACTGGCAGCGCGGCTCAAGATAGCCAGCGGGAGCGCCGATGTGCGCGCGGCTTACAGCGTGGTGCTGGGCAACGACGCGCTGCAGTGGGCGGTCGACCGATTGCAGGCCACGCTGCACGGCGTGGCTGCCCGCGCCGACGGTGTGGCACTGCAGCTCGCCGGGCTGCAACTCGGTGGCGCGCACATCGACGGCGCGGCGCGCACCGCCACGCTGCAGACCGTCTCGCTGCACGATTTGCGCGCGACGGTGGGCGGCAGCCGCTTGGCGCTGCAGTCGGCGCTGTGGCGCAGCGCGCGGCTGGACTGGGGCAGGCTGCAGGCGGCGCTCGGCCCGCTGCAGCTGCTCGGGCTCAGCGGCAACGTCGGCCAGGCGCAATGGCACGCCGCCGGGGTGCAGACGCAAGCCGGCAGCATCGATTGGGCGGCGCAGCGTCTGCGGCTGCCGCAAATCGCTTTGCACGACGCGCGGCTAAGACCGGCGGCGGGGCAGGCGTGGCTGAGTTTGCCCGAAGCGCAGGTCGATGCCTTGCAGCTCGACGCCGCGCAACACCAGGTGCAGGCCGGCGCGGTGCAGCTCGACGTCGCCGCGCTTCGTCTGACACGCCTGGCAGACGGCCGCATCGATCTGCTGCAGGCGATGAGCGCGGGCGCGCCGCCGGCCCGGGCAGCGCCGGCCGAGACAGCCGTAACAGCCGCGTGGCGCATCAGGCTGCAGCGACTTGCCGCGCGGGTGCAGAACCTGGACTACACCGACCATGGTTTTGCCGCGCCGTTGCAGACGCAGGTGCACGATGTGCAGCTCGACACCGCGGTCGACGCCACGCTCGGCGGCGCATCCAGCACCGCGGTGCGCGCCAGCGACCTGCAGCTGCGCACCGCGGCGCTGCGTATCGACAGCGCGGGTCAGCCGCTGGCGCGCTGGGAGCGGTTGCAGCTTGCACCGACGCAGCTTGCGCTGTCGGCCAGCACGCCGTTGCACGTTCAGGCCGGCTCGCTGCAGATCGACGCTCTTCACGCCTGGGTGCAGCTCGGTCGCGACGGGCTGAACTGGGCGCGCGCGCTGCGTGCCTCCGCGTCGGCGGCGCCTGGCTCGGCGGTGGCCGCGCCCGCGGCGCCGACGCCGCAAATCACAGTGCAAAGTGTCGCGCTGCGCAACGTTTCGGCGCAGATCGACGACACCACGGCGGCAGCGCCGATCCGCCTGAACATCGTTCGCGGCCAGGTCGATGCGCAGCATCTCAGCCTCGACCCGCGCCTGCCGGTGCCGCTGCGACTGCGTTTTGCGTTGCAGCAGGGCGGGCAGTTCAGCGCGCGCGGGCGCATCACCCCGCAGCCGCTGGCGGGTGACTTTCAGCTGCAACTGCAGCAGCTCGCGCTATTGCCGTTCGGCGGTTTGCTCAAGCCGTACGTGCGCTTGCTGTTGACCAGTGGCACGGCATCGGCCAGCGGCGTGCTGCGGCTGCAACCCGCAGGCGGCGCCGCGCCGCCGCGCGTGCGTTTCGACGGCCGCGCGCAAGTGGACAATCTGGCGCTGGTCGAGCCGCAGGCGCGCACGCCGTTTCTCGGCTGGCGCAAACTCGCCGCCACCGGGCTGAACGTGCAGACCGCGCCGCTGGCCGTGCACGTGATCAATCTGCAGGCGGTCGAGCCGTACGGGCGCCTCGTGCTCAACCCCGATCACACCCTGAACGTGCAAGCTGTGCTGCTCACCCGCCAGCCGGTGGCAGCCGCTGCGAGCGCGGCAAACGCAGCGCTGCCGCTGGCGTTGCGCATCGACCGCACGGCCATCGACGACGCCGACATCGACTTCACCGATCTGTCGATCAAACCCGAATTCCGCGTGCGTATGCAAAAGCTCAGCGGCGTGATCAACGGCCTGTCCGATGCTCCAGGCAGCAGCGCACGGCTCGCGCTCGACGGGCAGGTCAACGATTACGGTCAGGTGACCGCGCGCGGCCGGCTGCAGCCATTTCGCGCCACCAACGACACCGACGTCACGCTGGATTTCCGCAACCTCGACATGGCGGCGATTTCGCCGTACTCGGGCAAATTCGCCGGGCGCACCATCGAGTCTGGCCGACTCGACGCCAGGCTGCAATACAAAATCGTCAAGGCGCAGATGCAGGGCGACAACCAATTCACCATCACCCGGCTCAAGCTCGGCCCGCATGTGGACAGCCCGGACGCGATCAACCTGCCGCTCGATCTGGCGATCGCCGTGCTGGAAAACAGCGAAGGCGTGATCGACCTGAACCTGCCGGTGCACGGCGACCTGGACAACCCCAAATTCAGCTACGGCGGCATCATCTGGCAAGCCATCGTCAACGTGCTGAGCAAAATCGTCACCGCGCCGTTCCGCGCGCTGGGAGCGTTGTTCGGCGGCGGCGAGCAACAGCTGGTGCAGGCGGTGCAGTTCGCCGCAGGCAGCGCCGCGCTGGCGCCGCCCGAGCGCGAGGAGCTGGCGCGGCTCGCCCAGGCGCTGGCCGCCAGGCCGCGGCTGGACGTGCAGGTGCCGCCGACGCTGGACATGGCGCGCGACACCGCCGCGCTGCAGCAGGCGGCAGTGCGCCGCGCCGTGCTGCACCAACTCGGCGTGGACGTCGCCGCCGGCGTCAACCCCGGGCCGCTCGACCTGAGCAGCGCGCGCACGCGCAACGCCATCGAGGCGCTCTACCTCGACCAACATCCGACCAGCGCCTACGCCGCGCTCAAACGCTCGCTGCCCGACGGCGGGGCGAAAGACCATGCCTTGCTCCACGCCATGTTGCAGCAGCTGGAGCAGGCGGTGACCATTCCCCGCGCCGCGCTGGACGCGTTGGCGCTGGCGCGGGCCAAGGCGGTCGTCGCTGCGCTGACCAGCGGGCCGAAGGCGCTGCCGGCGACGCGGGTGCACCTGGCGCCTGCGGCGACCGCCACCGACACCGCTTCTGCCGGCGTGACACTGCGGTTGGAACTGGCGGCCGGGCAGGGCGCGGCTGCGTCTCAGGGCAAGTAAGTCACCGGGCGCATCGCCAAAAAGCGCTCCAACGCAGCCGGGCGATAGCCGGGAACGTTCGACAGGCGGCTCAAGGCCGAGGTGTGCACGCCTTCGTGCCCGCCGGGGTTGGTTTGCCCCGGCTGGCGCTCGTCAGCGCCGAGCAGGCGGTAAAACAGCGTCATGCTGTCGCCCATCGGCGCGGCCGGGTCGCCGTGCGGCGGCAGCACCGAGGCGTCGAGCGCCAGGCCGCAACGTTGCGCGCGGTCGGCCATCCACAGCAGCGCGCCGTCGGACAAGCCGGTGAGCGCCTGGCCGCCGCCGACGTCGCCGTGCACGCCGGGAAACCACGCCTGCTCGACCACTTGATCGGTGGCGTGCGGCTGCGTCTGCCACAGCGTCGGCACGAACGGCTTGCGCTGCTCGTCGATCGCCAGCGCCTGGTAGGCGTAGCGCACATGGCTGCTGAGGGTCACGTCGTGGAACTCGTAAAACGGCTTGGTCCAAAAACGCAGCGGGGTCACCGGGATGCCCAGCGCGCCTACCGTGTCCCACACGCCGATCATTTCGATCGGGGCATCCGGCCAGGAATACGCCTCGCGGAACGCGACCGATTGCGCCGCGTCCGGGTGGCTGTCTGGCGTGCGGTCGCGGTACAGCGAGTAAGCCGCGCCGAGCTGGGTGACGTGCTGTTGGCGCAGGATGCCGCAATTGCGGATCAGCCCGGCGACGCTGCGCACCGTGTACGCGCCGCGACTGAAGCCGAATAGAAAAAGCTGATCGCCTGGTGAGTAGTTTTGCACGACGAACAGGTACAAATCGCGGATGTTCGACGAAATGCCCATGCCGAACGCACCGCCGCTGAGCTTGTCCCACAAGCCGCCTTGTTCGCCCAGGCCTTTCTGGTAGAACACGATTTGCTCGACGCCGTGCGCATCCTGCGGCGTCACGGCGATCGACAGCTTGACCACGTTGGTCGGAGTCGGCGCGTCGCCGTCGGCCTGGTCGGGCTTGCTCCAGGTGCCGTCAGCGAACAGGGCGATGCGCTTCATGGCAAACGCCTCCTTGCAAATGCTCACATCGGGTCACACAGGACCCGGCTCGCATCATGGACTGGGCATCTGGGCTTGCACACCCCCAATCCCGGTGGCGCGCGCGGCATCTGCGGCGGGAGATAGACTGCAGACCGTCTACGTTCATTGTCGTCCCACGCATGCCTCCATCTTCACCCTTGCTCGCCGCAGAACTCGAATTGCGGACGCTGGCTGCGGTCGATGCGGCCATCACGTCGCGGCGCTCGATTCGCCGCTTTCTGCCCACGCCGGTGCCGCGGCAGACGGTCGAGGACATCCTGCGGGTGGCCGCGCGTGCGCCATCGGGAACCAACACCCAGCCGTGGCAGGTGCATGTGCTCGTCGGGCCTGCGCTGGACCGCCTGCGCGCCAAGCTCACCGCAGCCTATGACGACCCGCAGTACGCCCAGCAACATCAGGAGGAATACGACTACTACCCGCGGCAATGGGTGTCGCCGTACATCGACCGGCGGCGCAAGGTCGGCTGGGATCTGTACGGGCTGCTGGGCATCGCCAAAGGCGACAAGGCCGGCATGCACGCGCAGCACCGCCGCAACTACCTGTTTTTCGACGCCCCGGTCGGGCTGATGTTTTTCATCGACCGCGTGCTCGGGCAAGGCAGCTGGCTCGATTACGGCATGTTTTTGCAGAATGTCATGGTCGCCGCCCGCGCCCGCGGGCTCGATACTTGCCCGCAGGCGGCGTTCAACGTGTTTCACCGCCTGATCGCCGCCGAGCTCGGCATCGACGAAACGCAAAAGCAGGTCGTCTGCGGCATGTCGCTGGGCTGGGCCGACCCGCAGGCGATCGAAAACACCCTGGCCACCGAGCGCGCCGCGGTGGCCGAGTTCACCCGGTTTCACACCGCATGAACGCGCTGGCGTGGATCGGCGAGACGCGCATCGCGCAGGCGGTGCAGGACGGCCAATTCGAC
>JBFXEK010000114.1:0-5814 GCA_050180155.1 Thiomonas sp.
CGGTGCAGGCTGCGCAGGCGGGTGAACAACGGCGGGTCGCGCAGTACCGGGCGGGGAAACGTCAGCGCTGCCGCTGGCGTTTCGCCCGGAGCGGCGAGCAAGGCGTCGAGCAGCCCGGCGCCGGGGTAGAACGCCCGGTACGCCCAGCCCGCGGCGCAGGCCCGCTCGCCGGTGTGCACCTCGCCGGCGGCAATGACGATCAGACTGCCTGCGGTGGCGACGTGCTCCTGCCCGCGGTGAACGAAGCGTTCCCCGCCGTCTTCGATCAGCGCGATCACCGCGGTGTCATGCGCGTGCGGCGCGAAGCGGTGACGCACGAAGCGTGCGCTGAGCAGCTCGGTGCCGCCCAGGTCGGCGGCGCGGGACCAGCGCACCCACTCCGCCGGCTGAGCCATTGCGACGCCCTCGGGATTTGCTTGTTTTGTCATGTTGGCGGAAGTAAAAACGGCGGTGGCAACGGCATTTTGCCCGCCTTGCAGTTCGTCTGCTCATACTGGAGGATGCGATGCGACTATCCAGACCGGACCACGCCGATTTTCGTCAACTCGCGCAATGGCTGCACGCCGCCGATGCGCTGGTCGAGCAGCACGGCGACGGGGAGATGCTTTGCGGCAGCAGCACACACGACTTGCCGCTGATTCAGCGCGTTTTCGACGCGCACTGCGCGCAGACGCTGCAGCCCGAGGCCGTGCAGGCGCTGGCCGTGGCGCTGGGCCGCGCGCTGCTGCACGCGCACGACTGCTGCGACTGGGCCATCGTCGAAGGCGCCAGGCACCGCGGATTCGCCCTGCGCCGCGCCGGAACGCTGCTGTGGGTTTCGCCGCACGGCAGCCTGCACGCCCATTTGCAGGCACACGCCAAGGCCGACGCCGCGCAGGTGATGGCGCAGATGGCGCAGCGGCTCAACCCGCCGACGCTGGCGGCGTCAGTGCCTGGCGTGCCGTCGGCGCTTGCGGCATCGTCCACCCGTCATTGAGCGTCTGGAGAAAGGCGATGATGTCGCGCATGTCCTGCGCGCTCATCGCCGGTTTTTCTCCGAGCTTGCGGTTCAACGGCGGGTCGGTCACGTCCACATTGGCACGGTAGGCCGGCGGCAGATCGTCGAACTTCTGCACCCGGCCGTAGGCAGTGGGGTAGATCTTGCCCGGCTGCACGTCGCGGAAGTCGTAGAAGTCCAGCACCTGCTGCAGCGAGTGGTAGACCCCGTTGTGGAAAAACACCGGGCGGCGGGCGACGTTGCGCAGCGTCGGGGTGAGGAACATGCCGCAATACTGCGTCTGGTCTTTGAGGTCGGTACGGAAAGGCCCGCAGAGGCCCAGGTCGAAGTAACGCGGGTCGGCGTTGGCCGGGATGCGCGGATTGCGCGGCACGCCCAGCGCCTCGTACTGCGTGTCGGTGAACAGCGGCGGCAAGCCGTCCTTGGTCGGCCGGTCGAGGTGGCAGGCGGCGCAATCGCCCTTGTTCACGTCGTTGAACGCCAGATAGCCGCGCATTTCCTGCGGGGTCAGCCTCGCTTTTCCCTGCAGCCAGGCGTCGAACTTGCTGCTGAAGGCGTGAAAGCTCGGGTCTTCTGTTTGGTAGCGGGCGATGGCGAACAAGGCTTCGGCCGTGACCTGTTTGGGGTCGTCGAACACATTGGGGCCGAACAGTTGGGTGAAGGCCTTGGCGTAAGGCTGGCGGGCGATGATCGCGGCCACACGCTCGGGCGTGCCGGCGTCCATTTCCACCGGGTTGAACAAGGGGCCGGCGGCCTGCTGCTGCAAGGTGTCGGCGCGACCGTCCCAGAACAGCCCGCCCTGCGGCACCAGGTTCTGCGCGGTCTGCGCGGTGCTGGCCGCGGTCTTGGTCGCGCGCGCCGCGCCTTGCGCGGTCTGGATCAGTTGGGTCAGCGTGGAGTTTTCGTTGGTTTCATTGTCCGGGCCGATGGAAAAGTTCTGCTGGCGGTAGAGGTAGGCCAGCGACGGCGGAGCGCGAAATCCCGCGGTTTTGAGCTCTGGGCCGCCAAACATCACCGGCCCGCTGCCCGGCGGCGGAAAATGATTGGCCCCCACGCTCCCTTGCAGGTCGCTGCCCCCCGAGGGGGCGAGGCCCACCTTGGGGCGGCCCGGCGGTGGGCCGTAGCCCGTTGCCGGGTCGTGGCACGACGCGCAAGACTGCTTGCCCGAAGCCGACAGCGCGGTGTCGAAAAACAGCTGTTTGCCGAGCTGCGCGACGGCTGAGAGCGGCTGTGACGGCGGCAGCACGAGTTGCACCGGATGCGGGTTGCCGCCCAGCGCGTAGGTCAAGCTGGCTACCGGGTGCAGCAGCCAGTCGATCGGCGCAATCGACGGTTGCTCGTGCATGCCCCAGGCGAATGCGCCGGCGGTAGCCACGAGCAGCGCCGCAGCACCTATGCCGATCCAGCGCCCGCGCCGACGGCGCGGGGGGTGAGCCGGTGCGGCGGGCGCTGCCGCGGGAGTCAGCAGCGCGGCCATGTCACGACGACGCCGCGACGTTGATGTTCGCCGGGGTGGTGAACGTCGGCGAGGTGCTGCCGGCCGGCGGCTGGTTGACCACCAAACCGGTGTTGGGGTCGATCCACACCTTGGGCGCCTTGCCTTGCGGGCCGCTGAAGTCGAACAGGTCCAGCAGCGAGCCGGCGGTGGCGTCGAACGAGCCGCCGCCCAGGCGCTGGCCGCCCAGCCAGTTGTCTTCGATGAAGCGCACGATCGACGCCTGGCTGATCGGCACATGGCTGACGTAATTGACCTTGGCCCAGGGCGAGATCAGCAGGAACGGGATGCGCGTGCCCGGGCCGCAGCGGCCGTTGACCGGCTTGCCGTTCACGCCGTTCATCGGCGTGCCGCTGCCGCACACCCCAGGGCCGTTGAGCTGGTCGGCCTGCGCGTCGAACGAGCTGTTGGTCGGTTTGGCATAGGCGTGGTCGTACCAGCCGTCGGAATCGTCCCAGGTGACGATGACCGCGGTGCTCGCCCACTGCGGCTGCTGCTGCAGAAAGTTGATCATCTTGGCCAGGAACATCTGCTCGTCCAGCGGGTTGGAGTAGCCGGCATGGCCGTCCTCGAACGCCGGCGCTTTCACGTAAGCGACCGCCGGAAAGTTGCCCGCCTTGACCGCGGCGATGAAGTCCTGCAGCCCGTATTCGTGGTTGGCCGGGTCGGGCGTCTTGCCGTCGGTCTCCAGAGTGTGGCCGATCGCCAACACCGAGCTCGGCCGGGCGTGCGTCGGGTTGGCCGTGCTCTTGAAGTACTGGAACCAGTTGTGGTGCTGGATGTAGTCGGGAATGTTCTGGCCGATGACGTTGGAGTAAGTGCTGCGCTGGCAGCCTGTGGTGCCGTTGGGGTTGACCACGCTGAGGTTGAACCCGCCCATGAACCCGCCCCAGGAAATGCCCTTGGCGTTGAGCAGGTCGCCGATGTTGGGCGCGTCGATCATCATCTGGTCGGTTTTACTCGAGCACACGTCATAGCCCGGATCGACGTCGTTGATGTCGGTGTATCCGCCCTGGCCGTCGGCAACGTAGTAGCTGTACGCAGAGAGGGTGAACGGTTTTTTGCTCGTCACCGGGAAGGTCGCGCCGTTGGTCTGCCCGGCCACCGCTTCGAGCGCGCCGGGCGTGGACGGGCCGTAGGTGTCGGTGTAGGCGTTGTCGCTCATGGCGAAGTTCTGCGCGTCGTTCCACAGCGCCGTCACCGTGTTGCCGTCGTAATAGCCCATCACCTGCCCCTTGGTGCCGAAGGCGCCGACGCCGCCGCTGCTGCCCTTGCCGGTGTATTTGGGAAACAGATCGGCGGCGCCGTTGTCATACGCCTGCTGCTCGGCGGTGTAGGCGTGGTTCTGGTCGGCGGTGGCGGCCTGGGTGCGGTCGAGGCGGAAGGGGTTGGCCGCGTCGCTGCCGTTGGCGGGGTTGGTGAAGTTGGGGTTGTTGGTGAGCAGATTGGCGCTCACCAGGTTGTTGACCGCAGGCGTGCCGGTCTTGGCGCTGAACGCCGGCTCGCCCTGCGGGTTGGTGGCTGAGGGATAGGTGGCGAAGTAATGATCGAACGAGACGTTTTCCTGGTAGAGGATGACCAGGTGCTTGATCGGCGTGGCCGTGGGAAAGGCGCGCGCGGCGGTGTAGTTGGTGCCGGGCACGGTGGCCGCGCTGGAGCCGCCGCCGCAGGCGGCAATCGCCGCGACGGTCAACCCCAGCGACGTGGCGAGAAGGGTTTTGCGCAACATGGTGTGACTCCCTGTCGATGTGAAAGATGCGTGCGCGGCAGCGGCTTGCGCCGTCTGCGCGCGACGCCAGGGATTGTTGGAACCGCAGATGTCGGCTGCGTGATCCGGCAGTTTCCGGCAACATCTGGTTGCAGGAGATACCTTGCAGTTACGCCTACTCCTAACGCGCCAGGTTTTTCAGCGCCAGGCGGATGCCTTCGTCCACACCGCAACCTGCGGGCAGGGTTTTGACCGCGGCGCCGGCCTCGCGCTCGGAATACCCCAGCGCGATCAGCGCCTGCAGCACGTCGACGGTCGCACCGGGCTGTGCCGCTGCCGGCCCGAGATCGGCGCCGAGCCTGCCTTTGAGTTCGAGCAGCAGCCGCTCGGCGGTTTTTTTGCCGATACCGGGAACGCGGGTGAAGCGCGCCGTGTCCTGCTGCGTCACCGCCTGCGCGATTTCCTCCACACTCAGCCCGGAGAGCACGGCCAGCGCGATGCGCGGGCCGATGCCGCTGACTTTGAGCAACTCGCGGAAAGCGGCACGTTCGCCGGCGGTAGCGAAGCCGTAGAGCAGGTGCGCGTCCTCGCGGATGACGGTATGGGTCAATAGGGTGACGGTCTGACCGACTGCGGGCAAGCCGTACAGCGTGCTCATCGGCACATCGACCTCGTAGCCCACGCCGCCGACGTCGAGCAGGATTTGCGGCGGGGATTTGTCGAGCAGGGTGCCGTGCAGTCGTCCGATCATGGGACGAACTGTAGCAGCCGCTAAGATTCATTGATTGACCTGCGACGTGCTTTTATGACCCGCCCCTCCTCCTACAGCAAACAAGATCTCATCGCCTGCGGTGAAGGCCGGCTGTTCGGCCCCGGCAACGCGCAACTGCCGCTGCGCGAAATGTTGATGATGGACCGCATCACCTCGATCACCACGGAGGGCGGCACCTACGGCAAAGGGCAGATCCTCGCCGAGCTCGACATTCACCCCGAGCTGTGGTTTTTCGCCGTGCACTTCCAGGGCGACCCGGTCATGCCGGGCTGCCTCGGGCTCGACGCCATGTGGCAGCTCGTCGGCTTTTACCTCGGCTGGATCGGCGCGCCGGGTCGCGGCCGCGCGCTCGGCGTGGGCGAAGTGAAGTTCACCGGGCAAGTGCTGCCCACGGCCAAGCTGGTGCAATACCGCATCGACTTGAAGCGGGTGATCAACAGCCGCCTGGTCATGGGAATCGGCGACGGCACCATGCTGGTCGATGGCCGCGAAATCTACACCGCGAAAGATTTGCGCGTCGGCCTGTTTACCTCGACCGAGGGGTTCTGACCGCCGCCGCACGGCGGCGTGAGAGTGAAAACACGCTGTCGGCCCGATGAAATCGGCGTTACATTTCACGATGTAACCGTCGTATCAGGAGTCATGCAAATGGCCGTCACCCCGTTGGCTCGACAGCGCCGCCGCATCCTCGGTTGGGGAATCACTGGTGCCGCGCTCGCGGCTGCGGCCGCTGCCGCCGCAGCTCGCCGCGTTCGCCGCCGACGCCGCGGACTTCATCCGCGGCCCCAGGGTGCCCGACGTCGCACCGACGCGGCTGGGCCCGCACACTTATGTGATCTACG
>JBFXEK010000115.1:0-5783 GCA_050180155.1 Thiomonas sp.
GATCAGCGCGATGGTCGAATACGCCAACATGCGCTTGAGATTGGTCTGAGCGATCGCGGCGAGGTTGCCCAGGCCGATCGACAGCACGGCGAGCACGACCAGCATGCCCTGCCAGTCCATCGCCAGCGGGAACATGCCTTCGACCAGCAGGCGGATGGCCATGCCGAAAGCCGCCAGTTTGGGCGCGGCGCCGACCATCAACACCACCGCGGTCGGCGCGCCCTGGTACACGTCAGGAATCCACATGTGAAAGGGCACGGCGCCGAGTTTGAACGCCAACCCGGCGACGATGAACACCACGCCCAAAACCAACACCGCGCGGTTCACCGGCTCGACCGCGATGATGCGGAAAATGGTCACCAGATCGAGCGTACCGGTGGCGCCGTAGAGCATCGACATGCCGTAGAGCAAAAAGCCAGAGGCCAACGCGCCGAGGACGAAGTATTTCATCGCCGCTTCGGTCGACTGGGTGTGGTCGCGGCGCAACGCAACCAGGGCATACAACGCCAGCGACAGCAGTTCCAGCCCGAGGTAAATGGTCAGCAGGTTATTGCCGGAAATCATGATGAACTGCCCGAGCAGCGACAGCAACACCAGACTGAACAGTTCACCGCCCCACATGCGGCGCTCGATGGCGTAGCGCCGCGAGTACACCAACGTAACCACGGTGGCCAGCACGGCGAATAGCTTGAGCAGCATGGCCATCGGGTCGACGATCAGCGCCCGCGCCATGGCCAGTTGGCGCATCCCCGAGGCGAAGTACAGGCCGCACAGCACGGCCAGTACCAGCAACCCAGCCACCGTGAGCCAGTAACTCAGCCGGTGCTGCGCGTCTTTGACGAACAGGTCGGTCAGCATGACCACGCAGGCCAGCACGAGCAGGAGAATTTCCGGATAAATGGCGATCCAGTTCATGGCTGTTTTGTCACTGCAATTTGGAGGTCGCCGCAAACTGCAGCAAATGTTGAACCGAGGCTTGCATCGGATCGGTAAAGAATTTGGGATAGACGCCCATCCACAGCACCGCGGCCACGAGCACGGCAAGCATGAAAAACTCGCGCGCGCTGATGTCTTTGAGCGCGGCCACATGCGGATTGGCTACCGGGCCGAAGTACACCCGCTTGACCATCCACAGCGTATAGCTCGCGGCGAGAATCAGCGTGGTGGCGGCAAGCAAGCCGATCCAGAAATCGAACTTCACCGCGGCAAGGATCACCATCCACTCGCCAACGAAGCCGCTGGTGCCCGGTAACCCGGCATTGGCCATGCCGAACAACACCGCCAGCGCGGCGAATTTGGGCATGGTGTTGGTCACCCCGCCGTAATCGGCGATCAACCGGGTGTGCATACGGTCGTACAGCACGCCGATGGTCAGGAACATCGCGCCGGAAATGAAACCGTGCGAGATCATCTGCACCAGCGCACCCTGCACTCCCAGATCGGAAAACAGAAAGAATCCCAGGGTGACGAAGCCCATGTGCGCGATCGACGAATACGCCACGAGCTTTTTCATGTCGGTCTGCACCAAGGCGACGAAACCGATGTAGATCACAGCGATGAGCGACAGCGCGATCATCACCGGAGCCAGCGCATGGCTGGCATCGGGCAGCATCGGCAAAGAAAAGCGGATGAAGCCGTAAGCGCCGAGTTTGAGCATGATCGCTGCCAGAATCACCGATCCGCCCGTGGGCGCCTCGACGTGCGCATCGGGCAGCCAGGTATGCACCGGCCACATCGGGATTTTCACCGCAAAGGCAAAAAAGAAGGCGATGAAAATCAGCATTTGCGCCGTCATGGACAGCGGCACGTGATACCAGTTGGCGATGTCGAAACTGCCGCCCGACTGCAGGTAGAGGTAGATCAGCGCCACCAGCATCAGTAGCGACCCGGCCAGGGTGTAGAGAAAAAACTTGAACGCGGCATACACCCGCCGCGGCCCGCCCCAGATGCCGATGATCAGGTACATCGGAATCAGCGTGGCCTCGAAAAACACGTAAAACAACAGCGCATCGGTCGCTGCGAACACCCCGATCATCAATCCCGACAGGATGAGGAACGATCCGAAGTAGAGATTGACGCGGTCCTGGATGACTTCCCAGGCGCTGATCACCACGATCACCGTCATCAGCGCGGTCAACGGCACGAACCACAGCGACACGCCGTCGATCCCCAGCGCGTAGTGGATATTGAACGGTTGAATCCAGGCGACGCTTTCGACGAACTGCATCCCGGGCTGGGCGGCGTCGAAACCCCAGATCAGCGGCAGCGTGACGGCAAAAGAAAGCAGCGAGCCGATCAACGCCAGCCAGCGGGCCGCGCCCGCCGCCTGCGCGCCCTGGAAAAACAACAGCACGACGCCAAAGGCGATCGGAATCCAGATGGACAGACTGAGCAGTGGAAGGGATTGCATTCTTGTGTCGCGCTTGGCTGTTATCGGATGAACCAGCCGGACAACAGCTTGCCCGGAACAAAGTAGCCCATGAACACCACCACACCGGCGATCATCGCCAGCGCGTAGTAATAGATGTAGCCGGTTTGCAGCAGCCGCACGACGCGCGCCGTCCAACCAACCAGCCGCGCCGTGCCGTTGACCATCAGACCGTCGATCAGCCCGACGTCGCCGCCCTTCCACAGCCCCTTGCCCACCAGGCGGGCAGCACGCGCCAGAACGTGTTCGTTGAACCAGTCCATGTAGTACTTGTGGTCGAGCACCACATAAACGGGCACGATCGCCTTGCGCACGGCGCGGGGGAACGCCGGATTGACCATGTAGGCGTAATAGGCCACGGCGACACCTGCGGCTGCCAGCCACAGTGGCAGCGTAGTCACGCTGTGCAGCGCCATTTGCAGCGGGCCGTGGAAATGCTCGGCCAGATCGGTCATCGCCGGGTGCGCTGCGGCGTCGACGACGATGGCGCCCTGGAAGAAGTGTCCGAACAGCAGCGGCCCGATGAACAAGTAGCCGGCGACCACCGAGGGAATCGCCAACAGAATCAGCGGCAGCGTCACCACCCAGGGCGACTCGTGCGGCTCGGTGCCGCCGTGACCGTGGGTGTGATGATCGTCATGCTCCTGCGGCTCGGCATGATGATGGTGCACATGGCGGAAACGCTCCTCGCCATGGAAAACGAGGAAATACAGCCGGAACGAGTACAGCGCAGTGACGAACACGCTGGCGACCACGGCGAAATAAGCGAACCCCGAGCCTGGTAAATCGCTGGCGTGCACCGCCTCGATGATGCTGTCCTTGGAGTAGAAGCCGGAAAAAAACGGTGTACCGATCAGCGCCAGCGAGCCGATGAGAAACGTGATCCAGGTAATCGGCATGTATTTACGCAGCCCGCCCATATTGCGGATGTCCTGGTCGTGGTGCATGCCGATGATCACCGAGCCGGCGGCGAGAAACAGCAGCGCCTTGAAGAAGGCGTGGGTCATCAAGTGGAAAATCGCCACCGAATAGGCCGAAGCACCGAGAGCAACGGTCATGTAACCGAGTTGCGACAGCGTGGAATAGGCGATGACGCGCTTGATGTCGTTTTGGATGACCCCGAGAAAGCCCATGAACAGCGCGGTGATGGCGCCGATGACCAGGATGAACGACAGCGCGGTGTTCGACAGTTCGAACAACGGCGACATGCGCGCGACCATGAAAATGCCGGCCGTCACCATGGTCGCGGCGTGGATCAGCGCGGAAATCGGCGTTGGGCCTTCCATCGAATCGGGCAGCCAGACGTGCAGCGGGAACTGCGCACTCTTGCCCATCGCTCCGATGAACAACGCAATGCACGCCACGGTCAGCAGCATCCAGTCGGTGCCCGGCAGGTGCTGCTGCAGCAATTGCGGCGCCTGTGAAAAGATCTGGGTGTAGTTCAAGCTGCCGGTATACGCCACCAGCAGGCCGATGCCGAGAATGAAGCCGAAGTCTCCCACACGGTTGACGATGAATGCCTTCATATTGGCAAACACCGCCGAAGGCCGGGTAAACCAAAAACCGATGAGCAGATACGACACCAGACCGACCGCCTCCCAGCCGAAAAACAACTGCAGCAAGTTGTTGCTCATCACCAGCATCAGCATCGAGAAGGTGAACAGCGAGATGTAGCTGAAAAAGCGCTGGTAGCCGTCGTCATCGGCCATGTAGCCGATGGTGTAGATGTGCACCATGAACGACACGAAGGTGACGACCGTCATCATCAGCGCGGACAAACCGTCGATCATGAAGCCGATTTCCATGTGCAGATGGCCGACGGTCATCCAGTCGTAAATCGTGGCGTTGAAACGCGCACCGTGGATGACGTCGTTCAACACCACCAACGACAGCACGAACGACAGACCGACCGACGCCGTCGTCAACCAGTGCGACGCGGCGCGGCCGATGCTGCGGCCGAACAGCCCGACGATGATGGACGAGACGAGCGGCGCCAGTGCGATGACCAGCAATAGCGTGGGATTGAGCGTGGCTTGCATGGACTCAGCCCTTGAGTTGGTCGAGTTCCTCGACGTCGATGGTGTTGAGGTTGCGGAACAGCACCACCAGGATCGCCAGACCGATGGCCGATTCCGCCGCCGCCACCGTGAGGATGAAAAACACGAACACCTGCCCGGCGAAGTCCTGCAGATAGTGCGAGAAGGCGATGAAGTTGAGGTTCACGGCCAACAGCATCAGCTCGATCGCCATGAGGATGACGATGAGGTTGCGGCGGTTGAGAAAAATGCCGACCACCGAAATGGCGAACAAGATCGCGCCGAGCACCAGGTAATGCGCCAGGGTGAGCGAACCGAACATGGTTTACTCCTTCGGTTGGACGGGCATGGACACCAGCCGCACGCGGTCGGCACGTCGTGCCTTGAGCTGCTGCGACACCGGCATGCCGCGCACGTCCTTGCGTTTGCGTAGCGTCAGCGCGATTGCCGCGATGATGGCCACGAGCAGAATGACGGCGGCGATTTCCACCGCGAAGAGGTAATGCGAATACAACACCAGGCCCAGCGCCTGGGTGTTGGGAACGTGGGTCAAGGGGTTGTCAGGAGACGCCACCGCGCCGACCTGCGCGGCGCGCGTCAGCCCGCCGATCTGGAAGCCCTGCATCAGCACTGCGGCCATTTCGAGCACGATGAGCACCCCCACCAACGCCGCCACCGGGAAATAGCGCCAGAAGCCGCGACGCAAGGTATCCAGGTTGATGTCGAGCATCATCACCACGAACAAAAACAGCACCATCACGGCGCCAACGTACACCAGCACCAAAACGATGGCGAGAAACTCCGCACGCAACAGCAGCCAGATGGCGGCCATCTGGAAAAACGCCAGCACCAGATACAACGCCGAATGCACCGGGTTGCGCGCGGTGATCACACGCAGCGCCGCGAATAGCAGCACTGCGGAGAACACATAGAACAGGATGGTTTGTACGTCCATGGTCACAACATCAGCCTGGCCGCAACACATGCCGCGGCACCGAAACAGAGAGAACTACGCCGCAGATCCCTTCGCATGGGGGGTGCGGGCGCATGATCAGCGATAGGCGGCGTCGGCCTCCTTGGCTGCGGCGATTTGCTTTTCGTACCGATCCCCCACGGCCAGCAACATCTCCTTGGTGAAATAAAGGTCACCGCGTTTTTCTCCGTGGTATTCGAAGATTTGTGTTTCGACGATCGAATCCACCGGGCAACTCTCTTCGCACAGCCCGCAAAAAATGCATTTGGTCAGATCGATGTCATACCGCGTGGTGCGCCGTGTGCCGTCGTCACGCTGTTCCGATTCGATGGTGATGGCCAATGCC
>JBFXEK010000116.1:0-5774 GCA_050180155.1 Thiomonas sp.
TTCATCTACCGCGACGAGGTCTACAACAAAGACTCCAAAGACGCGGGAGTGGCCGAAATCATCATCGGCAAGCAGCGCAATGGTCCGATCGGCACGGTGCACTTGGCCTTCCTCATGCCGCTGACGCGGTTCGAGAATCTGACACGCGAGTTTTGACCCATCGCCGCAGCCAGGCGGCAGCAGGTTCAGAGCACTTCGCTGGCGTAATCGGCCAGACGGCTGCGCTCACCGCGCGCCAGGGTGACATGGCCGCTATGGCGCCAGCCTTTGAAGCGGTCGACCACATACGTCATTCCCGAGCTACCCTCGGTCAGATAGGGCGTATCGATCTGCGCGATATTGCCCATGCACACCAGCTTGGTTCCCGGGCCGGCGCGGGTGATGAGCGTTTTCATCTGCTTGGGCGTGAGATTCTGCGCCTCGTCGATGATGACGTATTTGTTGAGAAAGGTGCGCCCGCGCATGAAATTGAGGCTCTTGATTTTGATTTTGGAGCGGATCAATTCCTGCGCTGCAGCGCGCCCCCATTCGCCGCCGACATGGCCGACTTCGCTTTGATTGAGCACTTCGAGGTTGTCGTCGAGCGCGCCCATCCAGGGGCCCATTTTTTCCTCTTCGGTTCCGGGCAGATAACCGATGTCCTCGCCCACGGGCACGGTCACGCGGGTGACGATGATTTCGTTGTAGCGGCGCGAGTCGAGCACCTGCGACAACCCGGCGGCCAGCGCCAGCAGGGTTTTGCCGGTTCCCGCCTGCCCGGCGAGCGTGACGAAATCGACCTCCGGGTCCATCAGCAGGTTGAGGGCAAAATTCTGCTCGCGGTTGCGCGCGGTTACTCCCCACACGGCATTTTTTTGGTGGGTGTGGTCACGCAGCACCTGCAGCACCGCGGTATTGCCGCGGATTTCTTTGACACGGGCGTACAGCGGGGGCGCGCTGCCGTTTTCCCAGTACACCGCCTGATTGACCAGCATTTGGCTGACGAAGGGCCCTTGCACGCGGTAATAGGTGTTGCCAGCCTGCTGCCAGCTCTCCACGGCTTTGGCCTGTCGTTCCCAGAAGTCGGGCGGCAGCACCATCATGCCGGTGTACAGCAGGTCGGCGTCGTCGAGCGTTTTGTCGTTGGCGTAGTCTTCGGCGTGCAGCCCCAGCGCGCGGGCCTTCACGCGCATATTGATATCCTTGGACACCAGGACGACGGCCCGCTGCGGATGGCTGCGCGTCAGATCTTGCAGCACGGCGAGAATCTGGTTGTCCGCCTTGCCCTGCGGCAGGGCGATGGGCAGTTCGACGTCGTGCGCCCGGGTCTGGAAAAACAGCCGTCCGCGCGCTTCCGAGTGGCCGGTACGGTTCAGCGCAATGCCCTGTTCGATGCCGCTGCCGGTGTCGGCGACCAAGGCGTCGAGCTCGCGGCTGACCTGCCGACCGTTGCGCGCCACTTCCGACAGCCCCTTCTTGTGCGCATCCAGTTCTTCCAGCGTCACCAGCGGCAGGTAAATGTCGTGCTCCTCGAAGCGGTAGAGCGACATGGGGTCGTGCAGCAGCACGTTGGTATCGAGGACGAACAGCTTGGGCGGTTCGCTGCCGCGTGTGACGGGTTTGGCGCTGGCGCGTGTCTTGGTTTTGGCCCGGGCCGCAGCAGGTGGTGCGACTGCGGGCGGAAAGCTCGCCGCCTCGGCTGGGGCGATCGCCGGTGGCGTAGGTTCGGCGGCAGCCGGCGGAGAGTTGACGGCTTTGGCGGATTTATTGCGTGCCGGTTTTCCCGCAGCGGCGGGTGCCGGGGTGGGCTTGACAGTCTGCGACAACAGACTGCCCAAAGACTTGGGAGGAGGCGGCAGAGGCATGGGGCAAGATGCGGTCCGGGGGACGGCTAGGCGGAAAAGAAAAACCGCCGTTTGTCGGGTGACGGCACGGCGGCGGCAGACCAACGGCGCTGGCGCGGCGGTAGTAGCCTGCGCAGCCTGCGCCGGTTGCAGGCAGCCGCGGGCACGGACAAGCCTGAACGGCTCAGACGGCAGGAGCAGAAGAACGAACTCAAGGCGCGGTGCCAGGGCGAACGCGATGACGTCGGTGCGGTGGGGCGGTCAGAGTTTTTGAATCACGTCGAGGACTTCGTCGACATGGCCGGCGACTTTGACGCCCCGCCATTCCTGGCGCAGCACGCCTTGGGTGTCGATGACGAAGGTGCTGCGCTCGATGCCTTTGACCTTCTTGCCGTACATGATTTTGTTTTTCACCACACCGAACATGTGGCAGAGTTTTTCTTCGGTGTCGGCAATGAGTTCGAACGGCAGTTCGAGGTGCGCCTTGAATTTTTCGTGCGACATCAGGTTGTCGCGCGAAATGCCGAAGATCACCGCGTTCGCGGCTTCGAATTCGGCGTATTTGTCACGAAAATGCATCGACTCGGTGGTGCAACCCGGAGTCATGTCTTTGGGGTAGAAGTAGAGAACAATTTTTTTGCCCAGATAGTTTTTCGGGCTGAACTGCACGCCACCGGTGGCAGCGGCTTCAAAATCGGGTACCACTTTGTTCAAGACCAAGGCCATGAAGTCTCCTGCTGGGCTGCTGCGTCGTCACTCCCGTTGTGCCGAGTCGTTTTTTGCGGGAGTCAAAGCGCAATCAAAAGCTTCATTTTACCGTGCGAGCCGCGCCGGTCTCATTCGATGATCACCGCAGCGAGCACGCGGCGCCCCTCGCCGGCGAGGATGTTGTAAGTGCGGCAGGCGGCAGCCGTGTCCATCACCTCCCAGCCGACGCGCCGGGCGATGAACTGGCGCAGCAGTGCCGTAGCCAACAGATGCTGCTGCCGGCCGGTGCCGATGAGTACCACTTCGGGTAACGGCTCGGTCAGCAGCACGTCCAGATGAGCCGCCGATATCGCCGCACCCGCTGGCACGTCCCACGGCCGGGGCGCCTGCTGCGGCCCGAAGATGCACGCCGCGGTCTGGCGCACGCCGTTGACTTCGATATAGCCCGGCCCGTAGGCGGACACCATTTGCGTGTCGGGGACGAGGTCGGGCTGGAGTTTCATGCTGGCCACAGAGCAGGACGACGCGCTGCCGCAGAGGTGTCGTGGCTGTGTCGCGTCAAGGGCGGAGCGCGGACGATGGCGGCCACGATCCCGGTTGCAGGTAAATTATAGGGTTCACCACTGGCGCCGCTGACGGCGAAGGCGCGTTGCATTGGCCGGGCGATCGCGGCCATGCCGCGCCGCTGTTGCCGCGTCAGCTGGGCTACATACGCCGAAAAGGGAGTGAGATAGCCGTGCGCGAGTTTCGCAAATCCGACAAATTGGCCGATGTCTGCTACGACATCCGCGGGCCCGTGCTCGACAAGGCGCGGCAGATGGAAGAGGACGGCCAGCGCATCATCAAGCTGAACATCGGCAATCTGGCGCCGTTCGGTTTCGAGCCGCCCGACGAGATCGTGCAGGACATGATCCACAACCTGCCGGGAGCCGCGGGCTACACCGACTCCAAGGGGCTGTTTGCGCCGCGCAAGGCCATCGTGCATTACACGCAGGAAAAAGGCATCGCCGGCGTGGGTATCGACGACGTGTTCATCGGCAACGGTGCGTCCGAGCTGATCAATATGGCGATGAACGCGCTGCTGAACAACGGCGACGAGGTGCTGATCCCGGCACCCGACTACCCGCTGTACACCGCGTCGGTGGCGCTCTCCGGAGGCACGCCGGTGCACTACATCTGCGACGAAAGCAGCGACTGGTACCCCGACATCGCCGACATCCGCCGCAAGATCACGCCCAACACCCGCGGCATCGTGGTCATCAACCCGAACAACCCGACCGGGGCGCTGTACCCGCGCGAATTGCTCGAGCAGATCGTGCAGGTGGCGCGCGAGCACGAACTGATCGTGTTTGCCGACGAGATCTACGACAAGATGCTCTACGACGGCAACACGCACACCAGCATCGCGTCTGTGGCCGACGACGTGCTGTTCATCACCTTCAACGGCTTGTCGAAGAACTATCGCTCGTGCGGCTACCGCTCGGGGTGGATGGTGGTGTCGGGCGACAAGCGCCATGCGCGCGACTACATCGAGGGGCTGACCATGCTGGCGTCGATGCGGCTGTGCGCCAACACGCCGGGGCAACTGGCGATCCAGACCGCGCTGGGCGGCTACCAGAGCATCAAGGACCTGGTCGCGCCGCATGGGCGGCTGACCAAGCAGCGCGACCTGG
Organism: Thiomonas sp.; assembly: GCA_050180155.1. GTDB lineage: Bacteria > Pseudomonadota > Gammaproteobacteria > Burkholderiales > Burkholderiaceae_C > Thiomonas. The sequence goes on from JBFXEK010000116.1 coordinate 4,205, forward strand.
CGTACGAGCTGCTCACGCAGATTCCGGGGGTGGGCGTGGTCAAGCCCAAGGCCGCGCTGTACATGTTTCCGCGGCTGGACCCGAAGATGTACCCGATCAGCGACGACCAACAGCTCGCCTACGACCTGCTGGCGCAGGAAAAAGTGCTGATCGTGCAGGGAACGGGGTTCAACTGGCCGCAGCCCGATCACTTTCGGCTGGTGTTCCTGCCCAACGCCGACGATCTGACCGAGGCCATCGGCCGTATCGCCCGCTTTCTCGACCGCATGCGCAAACAGTCGCGCGTCGCCGCCTGAACCCCATTGCGTCTTTGGCTATGAAACCTTTACAGATTGCCCTACTTGGCGCGGGCACGGTGGCCAGTGGTGTGGTCAAAGTGCTCGCGCGCAATCAGGAAGAACTGCAGCGTCGCGCCGGCCGCGGCATTGCCGTTGCGGCCATCGCTGCGCGCAATCCCGACAAGGCGCGTGCCGCGCTGGGTGACGCGCTGCCAGTGACCACCGATTTCATGGCGCTGGCCACGCGCGCGGACATCGACATCGTCGTCGAACTCATGGGCGGCATCGAGCCGGCACGGGCGCTGGTGCTGGCGGCGATCGACGCCGGCAAGCACGTGGTCACGGCGAACAAGGCGCTGCTGGCGCTGCACGGCAACGAGATTTTCGCCGCGGCGCAGACCAAGGCAGTGATGGTGGCGTTCGAGGCGGCAGTGGCCGGCGGCATCCCGATCATCAAGGCGGTGCGCGAAGGGCTCACCGGCAACCGTATCGAATGGGTGGCGGGAATCATCAACGGCACGACCAATTTCATCCTGTCCGAAATGCGCGACAAGGGGCTGGATTTCGCCACAGCGCTGCACCAGGCGCAGCAGCTCGGTTATGCCGAGGCCGACCCCACCTTCGACATCGAGGGCATCGACGCCGCGCACAAAATCACCCTGCTGTGTTCGCTGGCGTTTGGCGTGCCGGTGCAGTTCGACAAGGCCTACGTCGAGGGCATCACGGCGCTGCAAGCCGCCGACATCCGTTATGCCGAGCAACTCGGCTACCGCATCAAGCTGCTAGGCATCACCAAGCGCACGGCGCAAGGCATCGAACTGCGCGTGCACCCCACGCTGATTCCGGCCACTCGGTTGATCGCCAACGTCGAAGGGGCGATGAACGCCGTGGTGGTGCAGGGCGACGCCGTCGGCCCGACGCTGTACTACGGCAAGGGAGCGGGTGCCGAGCCCACGGCCTCGGCGGTGATTGCCGACCTGGTGGACGTCACGCGCCTGCACACCGCCGACCCCGAACACCGCGTGCCGCATCTGGCGTTCCAGCCCGACGCGATGAGCGACCTGCCCATTCTGCCGATGGATCAGGTGGTCACGGCGTATTACCTGCGGCTGCGTGTGGCCGACCAGACCGGGGTGCTGGCCGACCTCACCCGTATCCTGGCCGACGAAGGCATTTCGATCGATGGCCTGATCCAGCGCGAGGCCGGCGAGGACGAGCACCAGACCGACCTCGTCATCCTCACCCACGACACTGCGGAGGCGCGGATGAACGCCGCCATCGCCCGCATGCAG
>JBFXEK010000117.1:0-5754 GCA_050180155.1 Thiomonas sp.
GTTGTACGCCAGGTAGTGCTGCAGCGCGGGCAGGTGCAGTTCGGGCGGCGTGGTGCGCGCGGCCAGCAGCGCCTTGATCTCCGAGCCGAACAGCACGCGCTGGCCGTCGTCACAGACGTACAGCGGTTTGACGCCGACGCGGTCGCGCACCAGATGCAGCGTGGGCGCTGCCGCGCTGCCCGCGGGGCAGCGCGCGTCGTAGATGGCGATGGCGAACATGCCGTTGAGCTGGTGGACGAAGTCCAGCCCGTCGCGTTCGTACAGCCGCAGCAAGACTTCGGTGTCGCTGTGATCGCTGCGAAAGCGCACGCCCTGGCGCTGCAGTTCGCTGCGCAGTTCGACGTGGTTGAAAATCTCGCCGTTTTGCACCAGGGCGATGCGGCCGTCGTCGCTGACGAAGGGCTGATGGCCGCCGTCGATGTCGATGATCGACAGCCGCCGGTTGCCGATGGCCACGCCTGACCGCTTGAAGACGCCGCTGTCGTCCGGCCCGCGGTGTACCAGGCTGGCGTCCATCGCCGCCAGCGCGGCGTCGCCGAGATCGGCGCCGCGTCGATCGAAAAAACCGTAGATTCCGCACATGGTTCCATTGTCGCGCCAGACGGCGCGGCGGGTTAATTGGCGCTGCGCCGCAGCAGTTGCACCACGGTCAGCGCGAGGATGCGCAAATCGGTGAGCAGACCGTGGTGGCGCGCGTAGTCCAGATCGGCCTGCAGCCGCTGCGCCGGGGTGGCACGCGAGCGGTACAACGCCTGCGCCAGACCGGTCAGCCCAGGGCGTACGCTGTGGCGCAGCGCCCACTGTTCTTCGGTGTAGTTGGCGCGCTGCGCGGGCACGTCCGGCCGCGGGCCGACCAAGCTCATGTCGCCGCGCAGCACGTTGACGAGCTGCGGCAGCTCGTCGATGCTGCTGCGCCGCAGCAGGCGGCCGACCCGGGTGACGCGCGGGTCGTCACGCGCCGTGCTGTACCACGCCGCGGGCTGGCTGCCGGACGCCGGGCTGGCGCCGTGCGCTGCGGCGTCGGCCACCATGCTGCGGAATTTGTACAGCGCAAACGGTTTCCCGCCAAGGCCGACGCGCTGCTGGGTGAACAGCACCGGGCGGCCCGAGTCGAGCCACACCGCCAGCGCGGCGGCGAGCATCAGCGGCCACAGCAGCGCCAGCGCCAGCAGGGCGACGACCACATCGAACGCGCGTTTGACCACGGGCGGATCAATTCGGCGTGGCGGCAGACAGCGTCTGCACCACGCGGGTGATGAGGTCGATGGCGAGCAGGCGGTCGTTTTCGATTTCCGCGGCGTCGCGTTGCGCCAGCACCTGCGCGGCGTGCTGCAGCCGGGCGATTTCGGCGGCGTAGATGCCGCGCCAGTCAGACTCCGGCGCCTCGATGCGCTCGCGGTTGAAGGTGCGCGACAAAATCACGCTGCGCGAACCCAGGCGCAAATGCTCGCCCAGCACCACGCGCCCGGGCAGCAGCCCTTCGTCGAGCCGGGCGATGCCGCCGAAGCCAAAACGCCTGCCGTGCTGCCGGGCGGCGGCAGCCACCGTATCGACCACCCCCGTGGCCAGCGGCTCGAACATGAAGCGCATCCCCAGTTCGCGGTGCAGATCGTTGAGGCCGACGTAGATTTCGTCCAACCCGTCCTGCCCGGCCCATTGCGCCAGGCTGTGCAGCGCGTCGCGCGTTTCCAGCAGCGCGATGGTGCACGCGCGTCCGGCGGCCAGAGCGACGAACTGCGCCACGTCCTGCGGCGTGCGGAACATCGGCAGCATCACATGGCTGGCACCGGCGGCGATGGCCTGATCGATTTCCGCCGCGCTGCCGGCGTGCAGCGGGTTGACGCGCACGATCAGCGCGGCGTGCGGCGCGGCGCGGTGCACGCGGGCCACGTCTTGCGGTTGATGGTCGGAAATGAAGGTGCCCAGCCCGCCTTGTCGTTGCTGCTTGCCGTTGTGCTCCAGATCGACCATCAGCCGAGCCACACCGCAGCGCACGGCGAAGGCGGCGAAATCGGGATCGTTGGTGATTTGAATGAAGTCCATCGCACGGAAAAATCAGGCGGCACGCCGCAGCCGGGAAGTGTACCGGTCGCGCACCAGCCGTCCCAGCGGGTCAAAGCGCAGCAAGCCCCACAGCCCAGCGGCAAACAAACCCGCGGCCAGCAGCAGCGCCACCGGCCAGGGCAGCGCCAGCGTCTGCAGGCCGGCGGCAGCAGCAGCCAGCCCCGCCAGCACGGCGAGCAAGACCGCGGCGTTGCGCCACTGGGCGTCGGCCTGGTGCCGCGCCAGTCGCCACCACAGCACGGCCACGGCCATCAGCCACGCAGCGGCATACGCCGCCAGGCCGCGCCAGTCCGCCCGCGGCAGCAGCGCTCCGGCGGCGGCCAGCGCCAGCAGCCCGGCGCCGTAGCCCAGCACTTGATCGGCGATGCGCCGGTGGCTGTTCAACCGCGTGGCCAGCACCAGTTGCGCGGCCTGCAGCGGCAGCAAGCAAAAAATCCAGCGCATCGCCTCGGCAACCAGCGCCTGCGCCGGCGCCGTCATCCGCCCCCAGCCGAACAGCAGCCGCACGATGCCCGGCGCCGCCACCATCCCGGCCAGCGCGATCAACGCCGACAGCCAGAGCATGGCGCGCAGCCAGTGGCGGGTTTCGGCCTGCGCCTGCGCACCGTCGCCGCGGCGCTCGGCCGCGCTCAGCCGCGCCAGCGCCAGCGCCGAGGCCACGGCGAACACCGTGTGCAGCGGCAGCTCGGCCACGCGCTGCGCGTACTGGAACACGCCGAGCTGTCCCGGGCCGGAATCGGACATGATCGCTCGCGCCGCCAGGGTGTAGAGCACCGTCAACCCGGAGGCCGCCAGCGCCAGCAGCAGAGCACGCAGACTGTCGGCGTCGGGAAACGCGCCGGCGGTCGCTGCCGGCGGCGGCAGTTGCGCGCGGCTGACGTGGCGCATCAGCGCCAGCCGCGCCAGCGCGGCAACGGCCACGGCCAGCGTCACCCAGCCGAAGCGATGCGTCTGCGCCGCCACCACCAGGCCGCCGATGAGGCACAGATTGAACACCACCTGTCCGGCGTACTGCCACTGCAGCCGGCTTTGCGCCTGCAGCATCGCGCCGCCGACCATCGCCACCGCGCCGGCAGGCAGCGCCACCAGCGCCGACCAGCCCAGCGCCTGCGCTGCAAGCCAGGCATCGACACCGTGCAGCCCCGGCGCCAGCATGTGCACCATCCCGTGGCGCTGCCACCACACCAGCGCGCCGGCGACGACAAAGGCGACTGCGGCCAGCCGCGACCAGCGCGCGCCTTCGCTGGCGATGTGCGACGGGCTGCTGCCGGCCATGCGCGGCACCATCACCGCGGGCACCGCGGCCCCCCACAGCAGGCTCACCGCCAAATCGGGAAACGACAACACCACGAGCGCGGCGTCGGCATGCCCGCTCAGGCCGAATTGCGAGGCCACCACCATATCGCGCACCAGACCCAGCAGGCGGCTGGCGGCCAGCAGGAGCAGACTGAACGAAAACACACGAACCAGCGACATGGAGCGGCATTGTGCCTGCGGCGGCGGTCGTGCAAGCCGCTGCCGGGCGCGCTGCAAGAGTCCCGCTGGAGCCGTGCAGTCGCGGCCTGCAAGGCCTCTGCCGCCTGCCGCGCGCGACGGAGCGAAAAAACTGCGCCCAAGGCCTTTACCGAGGCGCAAAAGTCTGCTTATAATTTATTGCTTTAGCGCCCGTAGCTCAGTTGGATTAGAGTACTTGGCTACGAACCAAGGGGTCGTGGGTTCGAATCCTGCCGGGCGCACCAGTTTTATCAAGCAAATCAAGGCATTAGAGAACAAGCCCACACTAACAATGTGGGCTTTTTTTCGCCTGTTGATGGGTGTATTTCCCCCGGATTCCCCTTAGATTCCCCCAGACTGCACCAAAGCAACCCCGTGCTGGACACCCCTGGATTCCCCCTCCATGAGGATGCGGTTGTCGGGCCGGAGCCTGTTGCGCTTCGCCTATCCCGATGAGCGTGGACGACTCGGCATCCCCAGAGTAGGATGCAATCCTATTGATTTGTTTGGAGGTCACGATGCGAACCACGCAACAACTGAGCATCACCCTGCCGAATGACATGGCCGATGTGGTTAAAACCAAGGTGCGTACCGGCGAGTACGCCAGCGAAAGCGAAGTCATCCGTGATGGTTTACGGGCGCTGCTGGCACGGGAACGCGCCGTCGCTAGCTGGCTGCAGCAGCAGGTCGGACCGGCCTACGACGCACTCAAGGCAGACCCATCCCGCGCCGTGACGGTGGACCAGGTGCGCGCCCGCCTTGCCGCAGAACATGCCAAGGCCCGATGAGGTATCGCGTTGTCTTCACCCCTGAAGCCGAGGAACAGCTTGCAGCGCTGTATGGCTACATTGCCGCTGCCGCTTCACCCGACATCGCAGCGCGTTATACCGAGGCGATCGTGAGCTACTGCGAAAGTCTGTGCACGTTCCCCCTTCGCGGCACGATGCGCGACGACATCCGGCCTGGCCTGCGCATCACCCACTACAAAAAGCGCACCGTGATTGCGTTCGATGTAGAAGCCGATCAAGTCTCCATCATGGGCGTGTTCTACGGTGGCCAAGATTACGAAGCCCTCTTGCAGAATGACTCCGAAGACGGCTCGACGCAAGACACCTCCTGATCAATACGCTGGGCCGCTCCCAGTGTTTCTCAGCCCCCGATGCCCGGCCCGCTGCGCTGCCGTGCCAGTGCCTCGACCTCGCGCATGAACCCGGCGTAACTCCCGCCCAGCGCCTTGCGGCTGTGCGCGTTCGCTGCGGCCACGTGACCGCCCCGCTTCTTGATGCGCTCCATGCTGTGCATCCAGCTCTGCACAGCGCGGCTGCGCGCTTGCCCGGTCGTGGCGTTCTGCCACGCTTGCAGTGCGGCATCCACTGCCCGGATTTCAGGCAGCCCGGCAGCGTCCTGACGATTCAGTGCCTGCTGCATCCGCACTCGCTCGTCGGCCACCACCTGCTGCAAATCCGCATCCACCACCTCGATCCCCAGCCGCACCGCCTGCCGGGCCGCGCGCTCCCGGAACTCGGCACTGCCGGTGATGTCCACCTTGCCGCCGAACTTCTGCGCCGCCATGCGCAAGGCAGCTTCCAGGCTCTCGTCGCTCTTGTCGTGCATCACGATGCGCGGCCCGGTGTCGGTGAACTTCTCCCGCCCGTCCGCGTCCCGGTACAGCACGAGATGCCGCCGGGTGTCGATCTGCGCCTCCAGCCCGGCCAGGGTGAGCTTGCGCAGCGGGTCGAGTTCTTCCCCTTCGATGCCGTCCACGGCTTTGTTCTTGTTGCGCTGCTCGCGATAGCGAATGCCGCGCAGCGCGGCATTGGCCGCTTCATCACCACGCTCGGCCTCGCGCTCCAGCCACTTGCGCCAGACCTCCTGCTTCGGCAATCGCGCCGAGAGCGCCTTGCGCTCTGCCGCCTGGCGCTTCTGCAAGGCTTCACGTTCCTGCGCTGCCTTGAGCGCCCACAGCGACTGCACCACCGCCAGCGGCTGGCCGGTCTGCCGTGCCTGATCGGGCAGGGCCTTGCGTTCCTGCCGCAGCATGCTGGCCAACTCCTGCCGCTGCGCGCGGTGCTGCTGCACCAGCGCCGCCCGCTGCGCAGGCCGCGCCTGCCGGGCCGTGTCCTGCTCAGCCTTGAACCGCCCGGCCAGCGCCTTGCGTGCCGCTGCCCGCTGCGCCCGCCGCGCCGAGCGATCCTC
>JBFXEK010000118.1:0-5706 GCA_050180155.1 Thiomonas sp.
CGCTCGTTATCGGTTTTGCCGATGAAGCGCAGCAGCGTGCCCACCCCCATGTCCATGCCGACCATGGTGCCCAGCCCGACGAACAGAATGCCGAGCAGCAACCACCACAAAAGCTGAAGGTAGAAATACAGATCCATGATTGATCACTCCTTGTGCGCGCTCATCGGCGCCGCGGGGCTGGGGGCGAAACCACCACCCAGAGAAGGCTGCGGTTTACGGTTCTGCACGGAAACCGGCGCGGACGGCGTGCCGTGCTCCTCCGGACCCTGCTTGATCGCGCGCACCATCAGGTACATCTCGACGGCGATGAAAATGGAGTACAGCGAGACGAAGCCGATCAACGAGAACACCATGTAGCCCACGCTATGGCTGGAGGCCGACATCCAGGTCGGCAACATGCCGAACACCGTCCAGGGTTGGCGGCCGATTTCCGCCACCAGCCAGCCCATTTCGCAGGCGAAGAACGGCACCGGGATCATCCACGGGGCGAGCTTGAGGAACCAGCGGTTTTGCGGCAGCTCCAGCTTATTGGTCACGGTGAGCATCGCGGCGTAAATGAAGTACGCCAGCATCAGCAGACCCAGACCGACCATGATGCGGAAGGTCCAGAAAATGACCGAGACCTCTGGGATGGTGTCTTTGGCCGCACGGGCGATGTCGGCGTCGGTGGCCTTGGACACATCCTGATCGGGCGAATAACGCGTGACGAGGAAGCCGTAACCCAAGTCTTTTTCATGCGCTTTGAATTGCGCCGTCGCCGCGGCGTCCTGCGGGTTTTTGCTCAGCGCTTTGAGCGCCTCGACCGCGGGAATGCCGTTCTTGATGCGTTGCGCCGCCTGTGCTTCGAGCTGATCGACGCCGGGGACGACTTCGGTCAGGGTGTGCGTCAGCAGCGGAGTGAGCACATACGGGATCTGGATGGACCAGACGTTCTTCTGCTCGCTTTGCGACGGCCAGGCGACCAGATTGAACGGCGCCGGGGCTTTTTCGGTTTGCCACATGGCTTCCATCGCCGCCAGCTTGGTCGGCTGCGCGTGTGCGCCGACGAAGCCCAGCGCGTCGCCCAGGGTGATCACGCCGGCAGTGGCGAGCACGCCGAACAGCGCGGCCATGCGGAACGAGCGCCGCGCCAGTTCCATATGGCGGTTACGCAGCATGTACCAGGCGCTGACGCCGGCAACGAAAATTGCCGCGGTGACGTAACCGGCGATGCTGGTGTGGACGAATTTGGCTTGCGCATCCGGGTTGAAAATCAGGGCGCCGAAGTTGGTCAACTCCATGCGCATGGTCACCGGGTTGAACGCCGCGCCTTGCGGGTCTTGCATGAAGCCGTTGGCCACCAGAATCCACAGAGCCGACAGGTTCGAGCCGATGGCCACCAGATAAGTCACCAGCAGGTGCTGCCCTTTGGACAGCCGCTTCCAGCCGAAAACCATCATACCGATGAAGGTGGACTCCATGAAGAAGGCCATCAGCCCTTCGATCGCCAGCGGAGCGCCGAAAATGTCACCGACGAAGCCGGAGTAGAACGACCAGTTGGTGCCGAACTCGAACTCCATGGTCAGGCCGGTGGCCACGCCGAGGGCGAAGTTGATGAGAAACAGCTTGCCCCAGAATTGGGTCATCTCTTTATAGATTTCCTTGCCGGTGGTGACGTAGACCGTCTCCATCGCGGCGATCATGAAGCTGATGCCCAGGGTCAAGGGGACGAAAAGAAAGTGGTATAGCGCGGTGGCAGCGAACTGCCACCGCGATAAATCCACGACGAGGGTGTCGATCATTTTGGCGCTCCTGTTGTGTCGATCCAATCGTCTTATGCCACAGGAAAATTGACATCGCCATCCCCGTAGCAAAGAACGCCAGGCAAGGATAGGCGCCGATGTATCTCGTTTTTTTGATTTGGCGCAATGTCAGGGAATTCCCTAGGGGAGAGTGTCGCAAGGATGCGGCAGAAATCTGCGACAAATTGCCGCAGTGCGCGGCAATCCGCGTTTTTTCCTCTGGTTGGGACGAAAACCGGGGTTGCTGCCCGATTTTGCGCAGCAGTGGCGATGCGGCGGAGCAATCTGGCTGGCGCCGGCGCGAGGTGGCGGGCACAATGCGGGCTTGAGGCGGTACCGCCCCGTTGAGCAGGAGAGGCGCATGATTTACAAATTTCAATCGAAAGCCGACAGCGATTTGTTCATGAACGCCGGCCCGGCCGAGCGCATTCTGTCGATCATCGGCAAGACGCCGGGGCCGCAGGGCATCATCGAACCGGCGGAAATGCCGGCGGCGATCGCCGCACTCGAGGCCGCCGTGGCCGAGGAGGAGCAGGCGCGGCAGGCGGCGATGGAGTCGGCGGCGGCAGACGGGCAGGTCATGTCCACTGCTCAGCCCATCGGCCTGAAGCAGCGTTCCTGGCCGTTCATCCAAATGCTCAAACGCTGCGTTCAGGCGGACACGCCGGTGGTGTGGGGGGTGTGACGCCGGGGGCAGAACCGTCCGCCGGCGGCACGATCACGCGGCAGTGCCACGTGCCGGGGCGGCGGCAGCGCGGAGGATGCGCCGCAGCATGCGCTTGATGCCCAGCACCTGTTGTGCCCAGAACCCGGCGCCGTAATCTTCACCCTGTCCCTGCGGTGGAGGCAATTGCGCCCGCACCCCGGTGGGCTGCAACGCAGTGGTGAAGTCGGCCGAGCGAAACACAATGTCCCACCACGGCAGCAATACGCCGAAATTGCAGCCGTAAAGCCGCGCATTGTTCTGGTGGCCGAGTTCGTGCCCGTAGCCCACGGCATGGTGCAGGCGGTGAAACCGCGGGCTGACGAGCAGCCGTTCGCCGAGCCAGCCGAACGACAGCCTGGTATTGGCGTGTTGCAGGCTTTGCAGCGCGCCCGACACCAGCGACAGGGCGACGAATTGCCCCGGCGGTACGCCGATGACCAGCGCCAGAGCGGCGAAAAACGCCGCTTGTAGCACGACGTCGAGCAGGTGGTTGCGGTCGTCGGCCCACAGACTGAGCTGGCGTTGGCTGTGGTGCACGGCGTGTAACTCCCACCACCATTGGATCTGATGCTGCAGCCGGTGGTACCAGTAGCCGGCGAAGTCGAGCACGACGAGGTAGATGAGAAAGGTCATCAGCGGCTGGTCGGTGACTCCGGGCCACAGGCTGTCGAGGTTGAAGTTGTCGATGCCGCGCAGGCGGAACCATTCCTGCACGCTGTCGACGGTCGGCTGCAGGGTGAAAAACAGCACCAGGTTGACCAGCCCGAGGCGGTTGATCAGGGTGTAGACCACGTCGACGCGCACGGCGCGGCGGTCGGGCCAGACCTCCAGCGGACGCAGCGCTTCGAGCGGGCGCAGCACGGCGTAGACCGCGATGATTTGCAACAGCCCGGCGAGAAACCAGAGTACGCCATCGTAGGCGAAATCGTCGTCGACCATGAGATGGAAGTGGTACAGCACCGGCTGCACCAGGGTGACGAACACCCAGGTCTGCGCTTGGCCGACGAGCAGGCTGGTGATGTGGCCGATCCAGTCGAGCGGGGTGAACATGATGCAGTCTCAACGCGCCGCGGCGGTTTGCGCCGGCGAGGACAGCGGCGGCAGGTTGTCGTAAAACGGCGCGCGATCGTAGAAATAAATGCCATGCGGCGACTTGCCCACGGGGATGACGTCGACGAGCTGCCGCGTGCGCATGTCGATCACTCCCACCGAGCGGGCGAAGCGGAAGGTCACCCACAGCCAGCGCCGGTCGGCGGAGAGTTCCATGTCGTCCGGGCCGGGGCGCAACCCGGTGATGTCGCCGACCTTGGTCAGCGTGTCCATGTCCAGAATGCTGATGGTGTCGGACACGCGGTTGCTCACCAGCACGTGCCGGCCGTCGGCCAGCGAGCGGAAATTGTGCGCCGCTTTACCGGTGACGATGCGTTTGACGATGGTGCGCGTGCGCGGATCGACGGCAACCACGGCGTCGCTGCCGGTGAGCGCGACCAGCAACGTTTTGTCCCCCGGGGTCAGCCCCACCCCCGCAGGGGTGTCGCCCACCTTCATCGTCCATAGCACGGTCTGCGTCGGCAGATCGATGGCGGCGACCGAGTTGGTGTCCTGTAGGCTGACGTAGACGGTTTTACTGTCGGCGGTGAATGCCATGTGGCTGGGCAGCGACTTCAGTGGAATGCGCTTGGCCAGCAGGAATTTGCCCTGGTCATAGCGGTAAATGTCCACGCGGTTGAGCCGCAGGCAGTTGACGACGAACCAGCGGTGATCCGGCGAGAAGCCGATTTGGTAGGGATCGGGAATGTCGGGCACGGTGCCGATGGGTTTGCCAGTCTGCGGGTTGAGCAGCAACAAGTCGCCGCCGACCGCGTTGGCGACGATCAAATCGCGGTTGTCCGGCGTGGCCATGAGGTGGTGCGGTTCTTTGCCGGTGGCGAAGCTGCCGATGGGCTGGCGCGTGGCCTGGTCGATCAGGGTGATGCGCGCATCACCCGAGTCGAGAACGACGACGACGTCGTCCTTGGCCAACGCCGCCCCGGCATGCGCCAGCAGCAAATAGGCAACCATCCAGACAAGTTTTCGCATTGGGCTCACCGCGAGGCAGAACGGATCGCCGGCACGCACCGGCAACAGCACTGTAACGCGCCGTCGGCCGGGTTTGTTGACCGACCGCGGTGCCGGGCGGCCTGCGGCACGCAAAAAAAAGAGCGACCGTGCTGCGGCGGCTGTCATCACGGCGCAGGGCGATCGCGTTGGCAATGCAGGTGGAGGCATGGAACTCGGACCGCCCCGCCGCGGACAAAATCGCAAGAGGTGACCGATGGACGTTTTACTGATTCGCCGCTGGTTTGCGCTGCTGCTGGTTGCCGCCTTTTTGGCGCTGCCCGGACTGGCGCAGGCACGGGTGTATTGGAGCGTGGGGGTGGGAGTACCGGTATACGCCGGCCCCGGATGGTATCCGGGGTGGGGATGGGGCGATGGCGACGATTTTTTCTATCCTTATTATGCTGGCGGCTGGTCGGCATGGAGTCCGCCGGTCATCGTCGAGCGCCAGCCCGTGGTGGTGCAGCAATTGCCACCCGGGCCGCCGCCGCCGTCATACTGGTATTACTGCCGCAATCCTGCGGGGTATTACCCTTACGTCGCCGTCTGCCCTGGAGGCTGGACGCCGGTACCGGCATCGCCGCCGCCTGCCGGCCCGTCCAAGTGACCTCCCGTGCTGTGCAATTCATTGACTCATCGAAGGGATTTCATCATGCGACTTTCACGCGCGTTTCTCCTGCTGACGGCCGCGTTGGGCGCTTTGGCTTTGGGCGGCTGCGCCACGGCGCCGCTCGGGCCGACGGTGGCCGTGATGCCGGCGCCCGGGATGCCGTTTGAGCAGTTCCAGGCGATCGATGCCACCTGCCGGCAGTTCGCGCAGCAGCAGTCGGCGCAATATCAGGCCGGGGCGACCAATTCCGGCTTGACTTCGGCGGCGATTGCTACCGGCCTGGGCGCGGCCGCCGGGGCGCTGATCGGAGGCAACAGTCAGGGCGCCGGAGTCGGCGCCGGTATCGGCCTGCTCGCCGGCAGCGCCGGTGGCGCCGGCACCTACGGCGACACGCAATACAGCGCGCAACGCGCCTACAACATCGCTTACCAGCAATGCATGTACTCGCATGGCGCGCAAGTCCCGGGTTACGCCGCGCCGCGCTACGCGCCACCGCCGCCTCCGCCGGCTGG
>JBFXEK010000119.1:0-5665 GCA_050180155.1 Thiomonas sp.
ATTGCCGACGATCTGCTGTCCACCTTGCTGCTGGCATCGAACAAACCGGTGCTATTTGCGCCGGCGATGAATCGCGAAATGTGGGCGCATCCGGCCACGCAACGCAACGTCGCGCGGCTGCGCGCAGACGGCGCGATCATCAGCGGCCCGGCTGCCGGCGAGCAGGCGTGCGGCGAGGTCGGCGAAGGCCGGCTGGTCGAGCCGGAGGATTTGCTGCAGGACATCGTCGCCGCGCTGCAGCCCAAGGTGCTGGCGGGCCGGCGCGTGTTGGTCACCGCCGGGCCGACGTTCGAGCCGATCGACCCGGTGCGCGGCTTGACCAACCGCTCCAGCGGCAAAATGGGCTATGCGGTGGCGCGCGCGGCGCGTGAGGCGGGGGCGCAGGTGGTGCTGGTCAGCGGCCCGACCGCGCTGCCCACGCCGCATGGCGTGCAGCGCGTGGATGTGGAGACCGCGCAGCAGATGTTCGACGCGGTGATGGCGCGGGTGGGGCAGAGCGACGTGTTCGTCGCGGTGGCCGCGGTGGCCGACTGGAAGCCGGCGCGGCCGCTGCCGCACAAGCTCAAAAAGCACGACGGGCAGCGCGCGCCGGCGCTGGAACTCGCACCCAACCCGGACATTCTCGCCCGTGTCGCAGCGCTGCCGAACGCGCCGTTCTGCGTCGGTTTTGCCGCCGAAAGCGACGACCTGATCGAACATGCCGCGGCCAAGCGCGCGCGCAAGGGCGTGCCGCTGCTGCTGGCCAACCTCGGCCCCGAGACTTTTGGCCGCGACGACAACGCGCTGGAACTGTTCGACGCCAGCGGCCACCGGCCGCTGGGACGCGGCAGCAAAATCGACCTCGCCCGCCGGCTGGTCGCCGAAATCGCCGCCCGTCTGCCGGAGTCCGCCGCGCGTGGCGGTGCCGACGCATCGCCAAGCTGAGCGCGCAGTTGCCTGAATACTTTTTCCATCGCCCTTGCCCATGACCTCCGCCCGCATCGCCGTGCGCCTGCTCGATCCCCGGCTGCGCGACCAGCTTCCCGCCTACGCCAGCGCAGGCAGCGCCGGCATGGATCTGCGCGCATGCATCGATGAGCCGCTGACCCTGCACCCCGGGCAGGCCGAGCTGATTCCCGCTGGCATTGCGATGCACATCGCCGACCCCGGGCTGTGCGCGATGCTGCTGCCGCGCTCCGGGCTGGGACACAAGCACGGGCTGGTGCTGGGCAATCTGGTCGGGCTGATCGACAGCGACTACCAGGGCCCGCTGCTGGTGAGCTGCTGGAACCGCGGCAGCGCGGCCTATACCGTGCAGCCGCTGGAGCGCATTGCGCAACTGGTCATCGTGCCGGTGGTGCGGGCGCAGTGGGAGGTGGTCGAGAGCTTCGAGGCCAGCGCGCGCGGCGCCGGAGGCTTCGGCTCGACCGGCTCGCATTGAGGGGCAGGCATGGCGCGTCGCTGGGCCAAGGCGCTGGTGCGCCGCTTCGAGGCGATGCAGCACAGTCGCTGGCTGCGGCCGTTTGCCCGGCATCTCGCGCATCCGGCGCTGTGGAGCCTGAGCCGGCGCAGCGTGGCGATCGCGGTGGGTGCCGGGCTGTTCGGCGGGCTGATTCCCGGGCCGTTTCAGATGCTGGTGGCGGGAATCCTGGCGGTGCTGCTGCGCGGCAACTTCCCGATCGCGCTGGTCGTCACCCTCTACAGCAATCCGCTGACCATCGTGCCGCTATACCTGCTGGCGTACAAATTGGGCGGCATCGTGGCCCCCGCGCACGCCGCGCAGACCCTCGGCGCGCCGCCCGACTTCGATTGGCTGCATGTGTCGCGCTCGGTTGCCGCGCTGGCGCGCTGGGCGTGGCAATTGGGCACGCCGCTGTTCATCGGCGTGCCGCTGCTGGCGGTGGTGCTGGGGATCGGCGGTTTTGCCTTCACGCGGCTGCTGTGGAGCCTGCATCTGCGCTGGGCGCTGCGCGCGCGCAGGGCGGCGCGGCGGCGGCGTGAACGTATGCGCGCCATGCAACGCGCCCATTGACCGGGTCAGACGGGTTTGTCGCCCGGCAGGAACAGCCCGGCGTCGGCCGAGTCGAGCAGGGCGCTGCGCGCCTCGCTTTCGTCCGGGTCGGGCTCGCGCACGTCGAGCACGGTGTATTCGATGCGCAGCGCCAGCCCCGCCAGCGGATGGTTGCCGTCGAGCAACACTTTGTCGTCGTGGATTTGCGTCACGGTATAAAGCACATCGGCCTGGCCAGGGGTGCAGCCCGCGGGCAGCTGCTCGAACATCATGCCTTCTTCGAGCTCGGCGGGAAACAGCTTGCGGTCTTCGACCAGCAGCAGCTCGGCGTCATAGTCGCCAAAAGCGTCTTGCGGCTGTAGGTAGATGTCGCCTTTGTCGCCCACGCCTTTGCCGATGAGCTGCTCGGCCATACGCGGCAGCAGATCATCGCCGCCGACGTAGAAATCGTCGCCTTCGGGGTTTTCGTCGATCAACTCGCCTTGCGAGTCCGTCATGCGCCAGGACAAGGTGGCGACAAGGCCTTCGGAGATTTTCATGGGTATGCTCGCGGAAATGGATGGAATGGCAGACGCATGGGCGTTTGCACGCATTGGAACATGAGCCGTATGTCAACTTCGATGATGCAGTGGGGTGAGTACACCGTCGCGCGGTTTTTGCGCGACATCTGGCAGCGCAAACCCCTGCTACTGCGCCAGGCGTTTCCCGATTTCAAGCCCCTGCTCAGCCGCGCGCAACTCTTTGCCCTGGCCGCGGGCGACGACGTCGAGTCGCGCCTGGTGCAGCGCGAGGGCCGGCGCTGGCAACTCGCGCACGGACCGTTCGCCCGCAGGCAAATCCCGTCGCTGCAGCAGCGCAACTGGACGTTGCTGGTGCAGGGCGTCAACCTGCACATCGATGCCGCCAGCGAGCTGCTCGAACAGTTTCGCTTCGTCCCCGACGCGCGGTTGGACGACCTGATGATCTCCTGGGCGAGCGACGGCGGCGGCGTCGGGCCGCACCAGGATGCGTACGACGTGTTTTTGCTCCAGGCCGCCGGGCGTAGGCGCTGGCGCCTCGGCCCCGTAGCCGACGCCACGCTGCAGCCGGGCAAGCCGGTCAAGCTGCTGGCAAACTTTACGCCCGAGGAGGACATCCTCGTCGAGCCCGGAGACCTGCTCTACCTGCCGCCGGGCTGGGGGCACGACGGCATCGCCGTGGGCAACGATTGCATGACGTATTCGATCGGCTTTCGCGCCCCGCCGCAGGGCGAACTGCTGCGCGAAGTGCTGTGGCAGTTGGCCGAAACCCAGCCCGACGGGCCGATTTACACCGATCCACCGCTGCGTCCGGCTTCGGCTCCGGCGCTGCTGCCGGCGTCGATGGTCAAGTTCGCCGCGCAGGCGTTCTCACGCCTCAAGCCCGATGCGGCGGTGTTCGAATCGGCGCTGGGGGTGTATCTGACCACGCCCAAGCCGCAGGTGTGGTTCGAGGCTGCCGATGCCACGCCGCGGCGGTTGCGCCGCGCCTGCCTGCAGCACGGCTGCCGCCTCGATCGCCGCAGCAAAATGCTCTACACCGCAAGCGCCGTGTTTTTCAACGGCGAGGTCGTGCCGGCCGATCTCGCCGACTCGGCGCTGCTGCGCCAATTGGCGGACCAGCGCGGGCTCGACGCCGCGCAGCTCCAGGCCGCGACTGCGGGCGAACTCGCCGCGATCGTCGCCTGGGGCGCACAAGGCTGGCTGCACCCTGCGGCGACGGCGCCGTCCACGGTCTTGAGCCGAGGGCGCGATCAGCGCATCAGCCACATCAATGAAGTCGCTGGCTGACCCGCTTTGCTCGCCGGCGCACCACGGCGCTGCCGCGCCGGATGTGGCGTTCGACACCCGCACGCAGGCACATGCAGCGCTGCTGCGGCTCGTCGCCGGTCAAAGCTCAGTGTTGTGGTGTTTCAGCGTCGATTTCACCGCATGGCCGCTGCAACGCCCCGAGTTCATCCGCGCGCTGGAGCACTGGGCGCTGCGCGACCCGCGGCGGCACGAGGTGCTGCGCTTTTTGGCGGTGGACTGGAGCACGGTGCAGCGACGTTTTGCTCGCTTTACGGCGTTTCGCCAAACCTTTGCACACTTGGTCGCCTGCCGGCGGATCGCCGAGGCGCAGCTTCACGACCTGCACGAAATGGCTTGGACGCCGGCCGGCGCGGTTTACGCCAAAACCGCAACCTGGATGACCGGCGAATGCGTGCGCGATCCAGCGCGGCTGCAGGCGCTGCGTCTGCGTTTGGACGACGCCTGGGAGCTGGCAGTCCCCGCATTTCCTGCGAGTACCTTGGGCTTGTGACAAATAAACAACATCGTGTTTTTTTGCGCGCATTTTGCGTCACGGGGATAACCCGAAGTGTCGCTATACTTATGCGCTGAGCTTGATGTGCAAACCGGTTCTGGTTGCAATTGGGTTCGATCAGGACGGTGACGAATTTTTTGGGTTCCGCCCATTTTTGACTGACGCTTAGAGGAAAGTAATGAAAAAGTCCATTCTGCTGGCATCGATGATTGCCGCTCTCGCTCTGGCCGCTTGCGGTAAAAAAGAAGAAGCCGCTCCCGCTGCTTCGGCTCCCGCCGCCGCTTCGGCTCCCGCTGCCGCCTCTGCTCCGGCTGCGGCTGCGTCCAAGGCTGCTTCGGCTCCGGCTGCCGCTTCGGCTCCGGCTGCTGCTTCGGCTCCCGCACACGCTGCCTCTGGCGCCAGCGCTGCCAAGTGATCTGCGGATAAGCTGCGATCTGCGAATAATCTGCAATTTTTTTGCGGATGCAAAATGGCCGACGGTGAGTCGGCCTTTTTGTTTGCTGCAACGAAACGCCGGCCTTTTCGTCGACCTTTTCCTTGGGTCGTGCACCCGTTCGCCTGGGTGGGCGGCGGCGCGCAAGCGGTCGGGCCGTAGCGCGCTCGGCGGGCTTACTGAATCTGCTGCTGCAGGATTTGCAGGATTTTGCGCGAGTCCTCGGTGTGCAGCGGCTTGCCATCGGGCGTTTGCACCGTGACCACGGTTTGCGTGCCCGACGATTGCAGCGCGATACGGTAGTCTGCGGGTTTGGGTTCGAACGCTTTTTTGCCGAACAGTCTGCCGAAAAACCCCGTGCTGTCCTGCGAAGCCTTGAGCGCGGCTTCGGCGCTGATGTAGCGCACGTCGAACTGCCCGGTGGAGCGGTTGCGGTCGATGACGGTGAAGCCGGCGGTGTTGATCGCCAGGCTGACTTTACGCCATGCGCTGTCGAATCCTTCTTGCAATTGCAGCGCCTGGCCGTCGTCGATGAGTTGGGCTGCGACCGGCGGGGCGATTTCCGTGGGGTTCTCTACCCGTTGCTTGGCGGCTTCTTCGCTCAAGCCGAGCGTGACCATGAGCTTGCGCAGAAAAATGGTGTTCAGCCCCGGATCGGGGGTCGCGGGCTCCCAAGCCGTGGTCGATTTGTCGTTGGAGTTGTAGACCTCCTTCATCGACTGATGGGTGATGTAGATCTGCGTGCCTTTGCCGTCCGGCGTGCGCTCGAATACGGTGCGGAAGCGGTCGCGCGTGCCGGTGTCGTACAGGCTGTCGAACACCTTGCCGAGGTACTTGCGGATGAAGTCCTGCGGCAGCTTGGCGCGGTTTTCCGCCCAGTCGGTTTCCATCACCCCGGTGGCGGCGTCGGCCTGGGTGAG
>JBFXEK010000120.1:0-5663 GCA_050180155.1 Thiomonas sp.
AATTGCTCGTCTATACCTACGCCGGGGCAGTGCGCCAAATCAAAGATCAAAAGGTCAAGGTCCTGCCGTACCGCGAGCCGGCAGACGCGAAAGAGGTGACCGTGCGCACCCGGGTGATCAATAACGGCGAACCGCTGCAGCTCGACTATCGGCTGGAAAACACCCCGCAGGGATGGAAAATCACCGACGTCAACGTCATGGGCATCTGGCTGGTGGACAACTACCGCAGCGTGTTCGCGCAGGAAATCGGGCAAAAAGGCATCGACGGCCTGATCGCCACGCTGAAAGAAAAAAACCAGAACCTGGCGCAAGCCAAATCGGCGGGCTGAGCCGCGAATCGCCCATGACCGCTTTCGCCCTGCCCGCCGAACTCACGTTGCAAACCGCCCCTGCGCTGCGCCAGCAGGCGCTGGCGGCGTTGCGATCGCAGCCGTCGCCCTGGGTGGTCGATGCCACCGGGCTGCACGATTTCGATTCTTCCAGTCTGGCCTTACTGCTGGAACTGCGCCGCGCCGCGCCGCAGCAGCAACTGCAGGTGCAAGGCGCGCCGCAGCGGCTGCGCGATTTGATCGCGGCCTACGGGTTGGATTTTTTGCTCGATACGGTGGCTGCACCGCAGCCCTGAGTCCAACGATCGCCGTTGCCGCTCGCGCGCCGGGCGCGGCATGGCCTGTGTTTTCCCGATCCGACATGACATTGCCTGCCGCCGCGGTGCGGTTCGAACAAGTGGTCAAACGCTACGGCCGCCACACCGCGGTCGATGGCGTGACGCTGGACATCGCCGAGGGCGAATTCTTCGGTCTGCTCGGCCCCAACGGCGCGGGCAAGACCACGCTGATCAGCATGCTCGCCGGACTGACGCGGCCGACCGTCGGGCGCGTGTTGGTGCAGGGCCACGACGTGCAGACCGCGCCGCAGGCGGCGCGGCGCCGGCTGGGCGTGGTGCCGCAGGAGTTGGTGTTCGACCCGTTTTTCACCGTGCGCGAAATCCTGCAAATCCAGTCCGGCTATTTCGGTCTGCGGCGCAACGCCGTGTGGATCGACGAATTGCTGCACAACCTGGGGCTGACGGCGCAGGCCGACAAAAACATGCGCGCGCTCTCCGGCGGAATGAAGCGCCGAGTGATGGTGGCGCAGGCGCTGGTGCATCGCCCGCCGGTGATCGTGCTCGACGAGCCGACGGCCGGCGTCGACGTCGAGCTGCGGCAGTCATTGTGGGATTTCATCGCCCGGCTCAACGCCGAGGGCCACAGCGTGCTGCTGACTACGCATTACCTCGAAGAAGCCGAAGCGCTGTGCAAGCGCATCGCGGTGATCAAAACCGGCCGCATCGTCGCGCTGGACCGCACCGATGCCCTGCTGCAGCGGTTTGCCGCGTCGGTGCTTTACTTCCGCCTGCTGCGTGGCGCCCTGCCGCCGCAGATGGCGCAGGCCACGCAACAGGCCGGTGGGCGCGTGGCGCTGCCGGTGCGCGGCCCTCAGGACGTCGAGCAGACGCTGGCCGCACTGCGGCAGGCCGGGTGCGAGATCGACGAACTCGAACTACGCCGTGCCGACCTCGAAGACGTATTTTTGCAACTCATCGGAGCCGGGCGATGACCGGGCTGCTCACCCTGCTGCGAAAAGAATTGCTGCGCTTTTTCAAAGTCAGTTTTCAGACCGTGGCTGCGCCCATCGTCACCGCGCTGCTGTATTTGCTGATTTTTTCCCACGCCTTTACCGCGCACATGCAGGTGTTCGGCCATGTGCCTTATACCGCCTTCCTCATCCCTGGGCTGATGATGATGAGTGTGCTGCAAAACGCCTTTGCCAACACGTCGTCGTCGCTGATCCAGTCGAAAATCACCGGCAATCTGGTGTTCGTGCTGCTGTCGCCGCTCAAGCCGTGGGAGTTGTTCGTCGCCTACGTCGGCGCCTCGGTCATTCGCGGACTGATCGTCGGCTCCGGCGTGCTGTTGGTCACGCTGTGGTTCGTGCCGCTGACCTTCGTCCAGCCGGTGTGGATCGTGGTGTTCGCCGCGCTGGGCGCGAGCATGCTCGGCGCGCTCGGCTTGATCGCCGGCATTTGGGCGGAAAAATTCGACCAGATGGCTGCGTTCCAGAACTTCATCATCACGCCAGCGACGTTCCTCTCCGGTGTGTTCTACTCGGTTCAGACCTTGCCCGCATTCTGGAAAGTGGCATCGCACCTCAACCCGTTTTTCTACTTGATCGACGGTTTCCGCTACGGCTTTTTCGGCGCGGGCGACGTATCCCCCTGGGTCAGTCTGATCGCCGCGCTGCTGGGCAACCTGCTGTGCGGCGGCATTGCGCTGGTGATGCTGTTGCGCGGCACCAAACTTCGGAACTGACACCGCCATGCCTTTGCCGACTCCACAAGACCTGCACCGTGACATCTCTGCCGGGCTGCACTGCACCCATCTGGACGTGCAGGGCGACGACGGCCAGCATTTTTTCGCCACCATCGTCAGCCCACAATTCGTCGGCAAGACGCGGGTGCAACGGCATCAACTCGTCTACGCCGCGCTCGGCCAGCGCATGCGCGCGGACATCCACGCGCTGTCGATGAAAACGCTGACCCCGGAGGAATTTGCTGCGCTGTCCGGGAGGTAAGCCGCCAGCCGCGGCCAGAAGCCTGCGCCCGGACCGCGCCAAGCCATAAAATCGTGCACTTTGCGCAGGCATGTGCGCGTGCTGCCCGGCAGACGACAATTGCACGCCTGAAAGCCGTCATGGACAAACTCAAAATCATTGGGCAGCGCGCGCTGCACGGCACGGTGCAGGCCAGCGGAGCGAAAAACGCAGCCTTGCCGCTGATGGCTGCGGCGCTGCTGACCGCCGAGCCGGTGCAGTTGCACAACGCGCCGCAGCTCATGGACGTGCGCACCCTGGCCAGATTGCTGCGCAGTCTGGGGGCGCAGGTCGAGCAGCAGGGCGAGGAGTTGCGCATCGACGCGGCCGCCGTCGATCACTACGAAGCGTCTTACGACCTGGTCAAGACCATGCGCGCGTCGGTGCTGGTGCTCGGCCCGCTGCTGGCGCGCTTCGGCCAGGCGCGGGTGAGCCTGCCCGGGGGCTGCGCCATTGGGGCGCGCCCGGTCGATCAACACATCAAGGGATTGCAGGCGCTGGGTGCGGACATCGTGGTGGAACACGGCTACATCGTCGCCCGCGTGGCCACGCCGTCGGGGCGCTTGCGCGGTGCGCGCATCACCACCGACATGGTGACCGTCACTGGCACGGAAAACCTGATGATGGCCGCCGCGCTGGCCGAGGGCGAAACGCTGATCGACAACGCCGCGCGCGAGCCCGAGGTCGTCGATTTGGCGCACCTTCTGCGGCGCATGGGGGCGCAGATCAGCGGTGAGGGCACGTCGCAGATCCGCATCGTCGGGGTGCAGCGGCTGCGCGGTGCGGCGCACCGCATCATCCCCGACCGCATCGAAGTCGGCACCTTTCTCTGCGCAGCGCTGGCCACGCATGGCGACGTCACGGTGCAGCGCGCCGACCCGACGCACCAGGACGCCTTGCTCGACAAACTGCGCGAAGCCGGGGCGCAGATCAGCACCGGCGCCGACTGGATCCGGCTGCGCGCCGATGCCTTGCCCGGGGGACGCCCACGCGCCGTGTCGGTGCGCACCACCGAATACCCCGGCTTTGCCACCGACATGCAGGCGCAGTTCATGGCAGTCAACTGTGTCGCCGACGGCGCGGCGCGGATCACCGAAACCATTTTCGAAAACCGCTTCATGCACGTGCAGGAACTCGTGCGGCTGGGCGCGCAGATCGACATCGACGGCCATACTTGCGTGGTACGCGGCGTGCCGCAACTCTCGGGCGCGACGGTGATGGCCACCGATTTGCGCGCATCGGCCGGGTTGGTGGTCGCGGCGCTGGCCGCCGAGGGCGAGACGCTGATCGACCGCATCTACCATCTCGACCGCGGCTATGACGCGATGGAAGTCAAGCTGCGCGCGCTCGGCGCCGACATCGAGCGCATCAAGACGGCCCCCGGAGCCTGACCTCATGTTGACCCTCGCGCTGTCCAAAGGACGTATTTTCGAAGACACGCTGCCGATGCTGCAGCGCGCCGGCATCACCGTGTCGGGCGACCCCGAATCGACGCGCAAGCTGATTTTGCCGACCAACCGACCCGACGTGCGGGTGGTGCTGGTGCGGGCGAGCGACGTGCCGACCTATGTGCGTTACGGCGGCGCCGACATCGGCGTGGCCGGGCTGGACGTGCTGCGCGAGTATTTCGCCGGCAACGGATCAGACGGCCTGTACCTGCCGGTCGATCTGGGCATCGCCCGCTGCCGGCTGAGCGTGGCGGTGCGTGCCGATTTCGACTACGCCGCCCGGGTGCGGCAGGGTGCGCGGCTGCGGGTGGCGACCAAATACGTCCATTTGGCCAGCGAGCATTTCGCCACCAAGGGCGTGCATGTCGATCTGGTCAAGCTCTACGGCTCGATGGAACTGGCGCCGCTGACCGGGCTGGCCGACGCCATCGTCGATCTGGTGTCCACCGGCGGCACGCTCAAGGCCAACGGGCTGGTCGAGGTCGAACCCATCATGGACATTTCCGCGCGGCTGATCGTCAACCAGGCCGCGCTCAAAACCCGTACCGCGATGCTCAAGCCGCTGATCGACCAGTTGCGCGACGCCGCACAGCTTTCCGAGGAATCTGCCGCATGACTTCCGCGCCTGCTACACCCGTGCCGTTACGCCGCCTCGACGCCACCGCTGCCGACTTCGAGGCGCAATACGCCGCGCTGTTCGCGCGCATGGCCGAAGAAAACGCCGACATCGACGCGCGCGCCGCCGACATCCTGCGCGAGGTGCAGACCCGCGGCGATGCCGCGGTGCTCGACTACACCCAGCGCTTCGACCGCGTGACGGCGGCCAGCGTCGCCGAGCTGGAAATTCCGTCGCGGGAACTGCAGGCGGCGCTGCAGTCGCTGCCCGCCGAGCAGCGCGACGCGCTGCAGCAAGCCGCCGAGCGCGTCCGCCGCTACCACCAGCGGCAGATGCAGCAGGTCGGGCAAAGCTGGGAATACCGCGACGAAGACGGCACCCTGCTCGGGCAGAAGGTCACCGCGCTCGACCGCGTGGGCATTTACGTGCCGGGCGGCAAGGCGGCTTATCCGTCCTCGGTGCTGATGAACGCGATCCCGGCGCAGGTCGCGGGAGTCAGTGAAATCATCATGGTCGTGCCTACCCCCGGCGGCGAGCGCAACCCGCTGGTGCTGGCCGCCGCCGCGGTGGCCGGCGTCAGCCGCGCGTTTGCCATCGGCGGCGCGCAGGCGGTGGGCGCGTTGGCCTATGGCACCGCGACCGTGCCCAAGGTGGACAAAATCGTCGGCCCGGGCAATGCCTACGTCGCCGCGGCCAAGCGCCGGGTGTTCGGCGTGTGCGGCATCGACATGATCGCCGGGCCGTCGGAAATCCTGGTGCTGGCCGACGGCTCGACCCCGCCGGACTGGGTGGCGATGGATTTGTTCAGCCAGGCCGAGCACGACGAACTGGCGCAAAGCATTCTGCTCTGCCCCGACGCGGCTTACATCGACGCCGTCGCCAGCGCGATCGAGCGCCTGCTGCCGGCGATGCCGCGGCGCGTCATCATCGCCGCATCGCTGTCCGGGCGCGGCGCGCTCATCCGCGTG
>JBFXEK010000121.1:0-5653 GCA_050180155.1 Thiomonas sp.
GGAGGGTGACGACCAGCAGGACCCGGTGGCCGACAATGTGCGCGCCATCCTCGACGGCCACATCGTGCTCAGCCGTCGCCTGGCCGAGCAGGGGCATTTCCCGGCGATCGACCTGCAGTCGTCGATCAGCCGGGTGATGCCGGCCATCGCCAGCCCGGTGGAACTGCGCCGCATGCAGCGGCTGAAAGAGTTGCAGTCGCGCTACAGCAGCCAGCAGGACTTGATCGCCGTCGGCGCCTACACCCCGGGCGCCGACCCGCAACTCGACCTGGCCGTGCAGGCGCATGCGGGGATTCGCCAATTCCTCGTGCAGGACATGCACAGCGCGGTCGATTTGGCGCAAAGCCGCGCGCAGCTCGCCGACCTCATGGCGCCGTACCTGCCGTCGGAAAATTGACGGCATGCGGCTGCCGCCGGTGCCTAAGTCGGACGGCACCTGACTGCGCGGCACGCTGCGGCGCCGCAGCCGGCTTACACTTCCATGCCGATTCTCGTTTCGACCACGCATGACCTTCGACCCCACACTTGGCCCGCAACGGCTGCAGACGCTGCAAACGCTGCACACCCAGGCCGCAGAAGCCAGCCAGATCGCGGCACAAGCCGTTGGCAAACAACAAGAGATGGTGCGGGCGGCGCAGGCCAAGCTGGAGCAGCTTCAGGGCTACGCCGCGCAATACCGCCAGCAGATGCAGGCCGCTGGCGCGACGGCCACGCCGTGGAGCCAGGTGCGCGACTTGCGCGGCTTCGTGCAGCGCATCGAAGCGGCCGTCGGAGCGCAGCAAGCCGAAGTCCAGCGGCAGCAGCAATTGCTTGCCGAACGCTCGGCGCAATGGGCGGCTGCACGGCAGCGCGAAAAAGCATTTGAAGTGTTGATCGAACAGCAACAGGCGCAGCAACGGCAGGGGCAGAAAATCAGCGCGATCAAGTCGCTGCAGGATTGGGCGCTGCGCCGCGCTTCTCAATTTTTGCCGAGTTCACAGCAACAGTCCGACGTTTGAGTTGGCTGGCGCAGGTTTTGCTAAGACAGGGCAAGCATTCACTTGTCCGTCACCATGCCGTCGATCGCTCCGCTTGTTCCTGCCGCCGCAACACCTGCTGCCGATTCGACCGCAGCCGCGACTCCGGCCCCATCTGCCGCGCAGACGCCGCGGTTTGCCGATGCCCTGGCGCGCGCCGGGCAGTCGCAGGCCGCGCCGCAGCAGGCAGCCGGCGCAGACGGCGCGGCGCCCGCTGGCCAGCAGGATCAACGCCGTCCCACTGGCGCCGCGGGGGACGCTGCGGCGCAGACGGCGGGCACCACGGCCGACACCCTGCCGCCGCAGGACGCAGGCGCTTTGGCGCCTTCTCTTGCCGGCGTCTTGCAGACTCTGGCCGCGCCGGATGCGGCAGAAGCGGCAAACACGGCGAGCGCCAGCGGCAAAAGTTTGCCGCCGGCACACCGCAAACCGGGTGATGACGAGGCAGCGTTGCCGCCAGCGCCACCGCAGGCCGCGCTGGCCGTGCTGCCCGCAGCCAACGCCGCACCGGCGGCTGCCGCGAACGCTCCGGTGCCGCAGGCACCTGCTGCGGCAGCCGCGCCCGTCGTCGCCGAATTGCGCATGCGCCATGACACCGCAGCCGCGGACGGCCCCACTGGGCGAAGCAGTGCGCAGACGCCCGCGGCGCAAGCGATCGTGCCGGGTAGGCCGCAGGACGCGGCGCCGGCCGTCGTTGCCTCTGCGGCGACCCCGTCTGCCGGCGAGCGGTCGATCGCCGCCACCCCGCTAGCCGCGGTGTCGCCGTCCAACCACCTGGCCTCTGAGGCCGCTGCGCCGCAGGCTGCCACGGCGGCGACGGGGCAGGGCTTGCCCGGCGTGGCCGTGATGCCGCCCTGGGTGCCCGGTACGCAAACCGCGCCGCAGCCGGGCTGGGTGGCGACCGTGCCGCCGCATGTGGCCAGCCCCGACTGGGGTCAGGCGATGAATCAGCAGGTGCTCGTCGCCGCGCAAGGGCAGCAGCAGTTCGCCACGCTGCATCTCAATCCGCCGCAGCTCGGGCCGCTGGAGGTCCATTTGCAATTGCACGACGGGCAGGTGCAGGCGCAATTCGTCTCGCCGCACGCCGTGGTGCGGCAGGCCGTGGAAGCGGCGTTGCCGCAATTGCGCGATCTGTTCACCGGCGCCGGTTTGGCGTTGACGCAGACTTCGGTCGGCGCGCAGGGTCAGCCCGGTCAGCGCCCGCCTCAGGGCCGCGCGCAGCCGCCGGGGACTGTGACGGCAGCCGGTGCCGCGCCGCAAGCCGCGTCGCCGCAAGCTGCCGCCATGGGACTGCGCTGGCAGCAGGGATTGGTCAATACCTATGCGTGAGACCGCAATTGCGCGAGAGCCAGCCCAGGCGATGCATTCGCCAGCCGGCCGCCTTCAACAACCGTCGGTTTGTGCCGTTAACCCGCTGAACGACGCCGCGCAGCGGGCTGCGGCGGGCAATTCGGGAGTCGGGGATGGCGGAACAAGAATCCAAAGCCAAGGAAGCGGGCGGCGGCAAGACCAAGCTGATCATCATGATTTTGATCGTGATCATCGTGCTCATGGCCGCTGGGGGCGCTGCTGCGTTTTTTTTGCTTCGTCCCAAAGTACCGCCTACGGCAGCCGAACTGGCGGCGCAGGCCGCGGCCGAACGCGCGAAAAACATGCGCTTCATCAGCATGGAGCCGTTTGTCACCAATCTGCAGAGCACCGATGGCACGGTGCACTATCTGCAGGTGAAGATCGATTTGAAGACTTACGACCCTTCGATTGAAGCCAAGGTCAAACTCATGACGCCGGAACTCCGCAACAATATTCTGCGCATCCTCGGGGCGCAGACTCTGGACAAGGTCGACAGCGTCGAAGGTCGCGACCGCCTGCGCGAAGACATCCTGCACTCGGTGAACAAGGTGCTCGAATCCGCGCCTGCGGCAGGCGGCGAGGGCGGGCATGGCGGCGGTACTGCGGCCGGCGGGCCAGGGTCGGCGCCGATCGACGGGGTGTATTTCACTGCTTTCGTGGTGCAATGACATGAAATCGCTGACATCCCCTCTGGACCTGTCTTGCCGCGGAGGATGGGGCGGTCGGGGCACAACGCGACAGCCAAACTGACATGGTGCAAGACGTCCTTTCACAAGATGAAGTCGATGCCCTGTTCGGCGGCATTGCTGGTGAACAACAGGCGCCGGAGCCGCCGCCGCAGGACGAAGGCGGGGTGCGTCCTTACGATCTGGCCAGCCAGGATCGCATCGTGCGCGGGCGCATGCCCACGCTGGAAGTCATCAACGAACGCTTTGCCCGCTTATGGCGCGTGAGCCTGTTCAATTTTCTGCGCCGTTCATCGGAGATCTCGGTCTCTTCGGTGCGTTTGACCAAATACAACGAATTCATCCGTGGCCTGGTCGTGCCGAGCAACCTCAACCTGGTGCAGATGAAACCCTTGCGCGGCACGGCGCTGTTCATTTTCGACCCGCGGCTGATTTTCAGCGTGGTGGACAATTTTTTCGGCGGCGACGGCCGCTTCCACGCGCGCATCGAGGGCCGCGATTTCACTCCGCTGGAGCAGCGCATCATCAAGCGCATGCTCGACATGGTGTTCAAGGAGTACAGGACCGCTTGGTCGCCGGTGCTGGCGCTCGAACCCGAAGTCACACGTTCCGAAGTCAACCCGCAGTTCGTCAACATCGCCACGCCGACCGAAGTGGTCATCGTCACTAGCTTCAATGTGGAAATCGAAGGTGGCGGCGGCAGCCTGCACATCTGCATTCCCTACAGCATGGTCGAGCCCATCCGTGAGCAGCTCACCACCGGCATGACCACAGACCGCAACGAGGTCGATCACCGCTGGGTCAGGGCGTTGCAGACGGAAATGCGCGAGGCCGAAGTGGAGCTACGTGTCGAATTGCTGCAGCGGCAGATTCTGGTGCGCGAGTTGTTGCATTTGCGCGTGGGCGACGTGCTGCCGGTGGAGATGCCAGAAACCGTCGTTGCGCGGGTGGACGGCATTCCCGTTCTGGTCGGTGAATACGGTCGGCACGACGACAAAATGGCGCTGAAAATCCGCCAGCAGCTCTTTCCCGAGGTGCCCGACAAACCGAAACTGCCGGCATGAATCGGGCGCGCGCCGCCACCTTGTCATTCCGACGCATCGCAGGACAATCGCATGGCCGAAGACACCACCCTTGACACCGCCGGCGGCGACATGGCCGATTGGGGAGCCGCGCTGGCCGAGCAAAACGCCGCAACCGAGGCGGCCGCAGCGCAACCTGCTGAACCGCCCGCAGCGGCTGCAGCCGAGCCCGTCATCCAGCCCGCGCCGTTTGCCCAATTGCACGCCGATCCCGGCCAGAACGCCGACACCACCCAGCTCGACTTGGTCATGGATATCCCGGTCACGCTGTCGGTCGAGCTCGGACGGACCAAAATCCAGATCCGCGAATTGCTGCAGCTCGCGCAAGGCTCCGTGGTCGATCTCGACCGCCTGGCGGGCGAGCCGATGGACGTGCTGGTCAACGGCTTTCTCATCGCCCGCGGCGAAGTCGTGCTGGTCAACGACAAATTCGGCATCCGCCTCACCGACATCGTCAGCCCGACCGAGCGGGCACGGCGGCTGGGCTAGGACGGCTCACCCCGGTTCACGCTGAGTCGACGGCGGCGGCTTGTGCCGGCGCCACCGGCACGCGCAGCGCGATGCGCCAGCCTGCCTCGGGGGTGATGCCGCAGTCGGCCAATCCGCCGAGCAAGAGCGCGCGGGCGCGCAGCGTCTGGCAGACTGCTGCGAATCGAGCCGGCGGTGCGGTGATGGCAAGATCCAGACTGAGCAAGCCGGGTTGGCGTGTCGCGCGCAACTCGGCAGGCAGTTCCGGCTGCAGGCCGGCAACCGCTTGCAGGGCTTCTTGGACGAAGCGGAAAATCTGCCGTGCGGTCGTCGCCTCCAGGGCGCCGAGATCACCGCAATGCAGCGTCAGCCGGACACCCTCTAGCGCCGCGACATCCTGCACCAATGCGTGCAGCGCGGCGCACAGGCCGTGGTCGAGCGTGGGCGGGCACAGTTGCGCGGTGACGCGGCCGGTGATGGCGGCGCAGTCGTGCGCCAACTGGCGTGCACGCTGCCATGCCGCTTGCCGTTGGTCCGACGGCGGCAGCGCGGCAAGATGGTCACCGAGTTCGGCCAGCGCATGGGCCAGATGGTCTTGCAGCTGCCGTGCCAGCCGCTGGCGCTGCACCTCGCAAGACTGTTCCAGCAACGTTGCCATGTCGCGCAGCGCCGCTTCGCGTCGGCGGGTGTGGCTGATATTGAGCATGATGCCATCCCACACCGTGTGATCGGCTGCCGACTGCGACACCACGGCGCGGATGTTGATCCATTTGACCTCCCCCGCGGTCAGGATGCGGCCTTCCCAGTTCCACGGCAGTCCGTGCGCTGCGCTGGACTGCAGCGCAGCGTCGAAGTCGGCCTGGTCTGCGCTGTGGATGCACGCGGTGAAGCGGGCCGCCGAGTGCAGCAGCGCGGCGGCGTCGACCCCGCAGACCTGGCTTGCCGAGGCGCTCACGCGGGTAAAGCGCAACTGCCCGCGGCACTGGCTGAGCTGAAACACCAAGCCAAAGCCGGCCAGTGCGCGCGTCATCCATTGCGCGGTGTCGTCTGC
>JBFXEK010000122.1:0-5646 GCA_050180155.1 Thiomonas sp.
GTGCTCAAACGCGCTCTGCAGGTCGAGAAGGACATTGCGGCGTGAGCACGGCCACGGCGTTGCCACGCGCCGGAGATTTCGACCTCGCGACGTTTTTGCAGCAGGCGCTAGTCTCTCTCGGCTTGGAATTCACACCGCTGCAGCGTCAGCTGTTGCTCGATTACACCGCGCTGCTGCAACGCTGGAACCGAGTGTTCAACCTCACCGCCGTGCGCGACGTCGAGGGCATCGCCCGGCAACACCTGGCCGACTGCCTGGCGGCGCTGCCATCCATTGCCCACCTACAGCCGCGTCGCCTGCTCGACGTCGGCTCCGGCGGCGGTCTGCCCGGCTTGGTTTTCGCCATCGGCCTACCCGCGGTCGAGCTGCATCTGATCGATGCCGTGCAGAAAAAATGCGCGTTTTTACAGCAGACTTGCGGCAGCTTGGGGTTGCGCCATGTTCACGTGCACCATGCCCGCGTCGAGGCGCTGCACGATGCTTGCGGATTTGACTGCATCACCAGCCGGGCGTTCAGCGATTTGCCCGCCTTCATCCAGGCCACCAGGCATTTGCTCGCGCCGGGCGGCAGGTGGTGCGCGATGAAAGGCCGGCCGCCACAGGCAGAAATCGACGCGCTCGGCGCTGACTCTGTGTGCCGCGTCGAGGAATTGCACGTCCCCGGACTGGCGGCGCAGCGCTGCCTGGTGTGGGTGCAACCTGCAGCGACGCCGCGCAGCGCGCTGGCGGCAGCCGTTACCGCTGCGGCACAATAAGGCCTGCCCGGGCCGCACGCAGCCCGGTTTCACGTGAAACATCCGCTGTCTGGAGAGCCGGTTTGGCGCAGATTTTTTGCATCGCGAACCAAAAAGGTGGGGTGGGCAAAACCACCACCAGTGTCAACCTCGCCGCCGCGCTGGCGCGCATCGGCCAGCGCGTGCTGCTCGTCGATATGGACCCACAGGGCAACGCCACCATGGGATCGGGGGTGGACAAACATGTCCTGACCACCACGGTGTACCAAGTGTTGATCGGCCAGGCGACGCTGGCGCAGGCGCGTCAGCGCAGCGAAAAATCGGGTTATGACCTGCTCGGCGCCAACCGCGAACTCGCCGGGGCCGAAGTCGAGCTGGTCGATCAGCCGCAGCGCGAACGCCGCCTCAAAGCCGCCCTGACAGGCGTGGACGCCGAGTACGACTTCATCCTCATCGACAGCCCGCCTGCCCTCGGCCTGCTCACCCTCAACGGTCTGTGCGCCGCGCATGGCGTCATCGTGCCGATGCAGTGCGAGTATTTCGCGCTCGAAGGCTTGTCCGACCTGGTCAACACCATCAAACAAGTCCACGCCCACCTCAACCGCGACCTGCGGCTCATCGGCCTGCTGCGCGTGATGTTCGACCCGCGCATCACCCTGCAGCAACAGGTCAGCGACCAGATCAAAGCGCATTTTGGCGACAAAGTCTTCAACACCGTCATTCCGCGCAACGTTCGCCTGGCCGAAGCACCGAGCTACGGCCTGCCCGGCGTGGTGTTCGACCCGAGCAGCCGCGGCGCGCGCGCCTTCGTCGAATTCGCGCAGGAAATGATCGACCGCCTGCCGTTGGCCGCATGACTGCGCAAACGCCGCCTCGCGTGCTGCTGCTGCCGGGCTGGCTCGGCTCGGGCCCCGGCCACTGGCAGCGCCGTTGGCAAGCGGTTTACGCCGACACCTTGGTCGAGCAGGCCGACTGGGTCACGCCGCGGCGCGGCGACTGGATCGCCCGCCTCGAAGACGTCATCGTTGCGCAACCCGGCACGGTGGCGCTGGCGGCGCACAGCCTGGGCTGCCATTTGGTGGCTGCCTGGGCGGCGAGCAGCCGCCATGTGCATCGCGTGGCGTGCGCGCTCTTGGTCGCGCCGCCGGATTTGCAGCGGCCCGATCTGCCACAGGCGCTGCTGCCCTGGCGCCGCCCGCTGACGTCCCTGCCGCTGCCATTCGTCGCCAGCGTCGCCTACAGCGCCGACGATCCATATGCCTGCACCACGGCCTCACGGCAACTCGCCGCGACGTGGGGCGCGCACGCCATCGACCTTGGCCGCTGCGGCCACGTCAACGCCGATTCGGCATTGGGCGACTGGCCGCAGGGACGTGAGCTGCTCGATGCGCTGCTGCAGCGCGTCAGGCACAATCCCTCCCCTGATTCGGTTTGACCGTCTGCATTCCACAATGGCAAGCAAAAAACCCAAAGGACTCGGCCGCGGCCTCGACGCCCTGCTCGGCCCGTCGGTCGACTTGAGCGAGGCCGACGCCACTGCGCTGCGCGAACTGCGGCTGGACGATCTGGTTCCCGGCCGGTTCCAGCCGCGCACGCAGATGGACGAGGGCGCGCTGTACGAATTGGCGCAGAGCATCAAGACGCAAGGGGTGATGCAGCCCATCCTGGTGCGCGCCCTGCCCGACGGCCGCTACGAAATCATCGCCGGCGAGCGCCGCAGCCGCGCCGCTCGGCTGGCTGGGCTGGACACGGTTCCCGCGCTGGTCAAAGACGCCGACGACCGCGCCACCCTGGCGATGGCGCTGATCGAAAACCTGCAGCGCGAAGACCTCAACCCGCTGGAAGAAGCCCGCGGCATCGCTCGGTTGATCGACGAATTCGGCTACACCCACGAGCAGGCCGGCCAGGCCGTCGGACGCTCGCGCACGGCCACATCCAACCTGCTGCGGCTGCTCAACCTCAGCGAGCCGGTGCAAACCATGCTGCTCGCCGCCGATCTGGACATGGGGCACGCCCGCGCGCTGCTCGCGCTGGACAAAGCCCAGCAAGTCCAGGCGGCGCAGCTCATTCAGGCCAAACGGCTGAGCGTGCGCGACGCCGAGCGGCTGGTGGCCAAAATGCAGCAGGAGCAACCCGCCCCGGCCGCGCCCAAGGCCGCCGCTGCGGGTAAAAGCCGCGACTGGCAGCGGCTGGAAGAACAGCTCTCCGAGCAGTTTGCCGCGCCGGTGCAAATCCGCGGCAAATCCCGGCGCAAAGGGCAATTCACCGGTGAAATCGCCATCGGCTTTTCCTCGCTCGACGAACTCGACGGCCTGCTCGCTCGGCTGCAACCGCGCGCTGCCGACGCTTGAGCTCTATTGCAACGCCGCTGACGCTGCGGCAAACCGGCAGGCGGTGTGCGCATCGCCCGCCTGCACCTCGCACCCCAGCGTCAGCCAGTACGCCGCCAAGCGGCGGCAAACCACGCTGAGTTCGGCGCTGATGCCCGAGTGGTGTTGCAGGGTTTGCAGGTTGCGGCCGATTTTCTGCCTCGCGGCCACGCTCGGCTTGTCGGCATAAAACGTCATCAACGCCAGTGTGCCCGCGATCAGCGGTTCGGCGGACCCTATGGTGTCATCCAGTCGATCGTGCATACGGTGCGTCGCGTGGCTGGCGTGCCGTAGGGGAGGACGGATCCACACGGCGGCTGGCGGGCGAAAAACAAAAATCGGACAGATGCGGCTTACTTGGTCAAAATCAGCTTGTCCTGGCGTGTCAGACGCAATTGATACGTCTGCCCCTGGTGGCGGATTTGCACCACCGCGCCCTGGCGGAACAGCTCACGCGAGTGCAGCACCAACGGCGCCCGCCCGGGCAGCCCCGCACCAACGACTGCCGTGCGCTTGTCCTGCTGCGGCGTCATGTCGATCGCTCCATCACCGCCCAGGTCAACAGCACCACGGCAATCAGACTCACGGCCAATTCGGTCATTCCCATCATTGCACCCTCCAACAAAAACCGTTTCGCCGCTTGCGTGCTAGCGCAACGGCGAGACGCCGGCGAAACGATGGCCGCATCTTATTGCGAATAATTCTTATTTGCTACATAACCCTGACCCGGTTACGGGTTAGAGCCGCTGGCGCAATACAGCTCGCTGCGGTTGCGCCCGCCCTGTTTCGCACGGTACAGCGCCTTGTCCGCCTGCGACAACACCACGTCGATGCTGCTGGCGCGGGAGTCGCAACCGGCGATGCCGATGCTCAGGCTCAGCCGTAGCACTCCTGCGGCGGTGTGGAATGGGTGGCTGGCGACGAATTCGCGCACCCGCTCGGCCACTTCCAGCGCCTGCGCTGCGCG
Source organism: Thiomonas sp. (assembly GCA_050180155.1). GTDB lineage: Bacteria > Pseudomonadota > Gammaproteobacteria > Burkholderiales > Burkholderiaceae_C > Thiomonas. Next base: position 4,071 of record JBFXEK010000122.1, read on the forward strand.
CGCATGCGGCAGCAGGATACAAAACTCCTCGCCGCCCATGCGAGCGAACACATCGCCTTCGCGCAGCAGCGCCAGCACCACTTGGGCGAATTCCACCAGCACCTCGTCGCCCACCGGATGACCGTACTGGTCGTTGATGCGCTTGAAATGGTCGAGGTCGAGCAAAATGACGCAGGGCCTCGGGCCATCTGCGGGAGAACTGGCGATGGCCTGATCGACCAGGTGGAAAAACCCGCGGCGGTTTTGCAACCCGGTCAGCGGGTCGGTGTGCGCCAGCGCGCGCAACTGATGCTCCAGCCGCTTTTGCGCCGTGATTTCCACCATCCCGGTAATGACGCAATCCTCACCGGCAAAACGCACCATGCGCATGGAAAACAGCACGTCCAGCGGCCGGCCGTCGGCGGTCTTCATCTGCACTTCGACCTGCCGCACCGCGCCCTCGGCCTGTAGCCGGGCGAGCAGCTGCTGGCGCTGCTGCGGTTGGGCGTAAAAGTCGGTGGTGAAAATGGCGTCGTTGTACCGATCTCCCGGGTCGAACAAGGTCTTGGCCGCCGCGTTGTAGCGCAGCACGCGGGCGTCGGCAGTACGCACCAGCACCAGCGGCATCGGCGCCGCGTCGAACAGCCGCTGGAGGTTTTGCTCGCTCTGCTCGGCCGCGGCGCGCGCCTGCTGCGCGGCCTGCGCTTCGTGCTGCAGCCGCAGGCGGTCCAGCCAGGCCAGGCGCATGCCGCGGTTGAGCGATACCGCGATCTGCCACCCGGCCAAATTGGCAAAGCCGAACAGCACCACGGCGATATTGACGAATTTGGCGTCGTAGTGCAGCGACGTGACCACGACCGCGGCAAACAACAAGGTGAACAGCGGACCGACCGCCATCGCCTCACGGCGCAGCACAGGCACGTAGGCGTAACAGGCAAAAATCAACGCCAGCGCGCTGATCGAGTGGTAGTCCGGGCTGCCGCCATACGCCAAGACGACCAGCAGAAAAATCAGCATGATGCTGCTGACAAAGCCGAGCAGGGCGTTGGCCACCCGCTGCCCGTCTCCCGCCAGCGGCTGCCTGCCGACGCGCGCCAACCACAGCCCCCAAGCGAGGACGCCGAAACGCGCGGCCAACAGGCTCCAGTACACCGGGCTTGGCCCCAGCACCGTCAAGTCGGTGAACGTCGCGGCCAAAAACGCCAGCCCGCCGTACAAGCCGATTTGCCGCACCCGCGCACCGATCACGCCCCATTCGGCGCGCAAAAAAGCCGCTTCCTGGGCGCGCTGGGTGAACAGACCCAGCCGCCCGAGCTGCGCAGCGGTGTCGGGCGGCGCGGAATCAGACTGGCTGCGCATGGTCCAAGTTTGGCTCGTCCCCGCAACACTCGCGGGGCAACCATCGTAGCGGGCCATCGCCGCGGCACCAACCCAGCGCGCCCCCGCAAAAGTGGAATAGTTCACAAAAAAGGCTCTGTTGAATTTCAAGTGGGTTGCCGGGCATGAGGGTTGATCACTGCGAAGTCGAGCTTGCCGGCGATCAGGAAGATGACGGTTCTGATAGTGGTGAAGCGGGTGAAGCCGCGAGCGCGGCGCT
>JBFXEK010000123.1:0-5634 GCA_050180155.1 Thiomonas sp.
CAGGTCATCGTCGCCCGCACCGAGCACGCCGAAGGCTGGCTGCTGGTCGAACTCGTCGAGGTCAGCCAGCAAACCCGGCTGGAACGTGAGGAGCAGTGGCATAACCAGGCGCAGGCGAACAAGGAACTCATCCGCAACCTGGCGCACGAAATCAAAAACCCGCTAGGTGGCATACGCGGCGCAGCGCAGCTGCTTCACGCCGAATTGCCGTCTGCCGAACTGCAGGAGTACACGCAGGTCATCATCGCCGAGGCCGACCGTCTGCAGACCCTGGTCGACCGCCTGCTCGCGCCGCATCGCAAACCGCATGTGGTCGGTGACGTCAACATCCATGAAATTTGCGAGCACGTGCGCACGCTGCTGCTGGCGGAGTTCCCTCGCGGGCTGGTCGTCGAGCAGGACTACGACGCCAGTCTGCCCGAATTCCGCGGAGACAAAGAGCAGCTCATCCAGGCCGTGCTCAATATTGCGCACAACGCAGCGCAGGCGCTGCAGCAACGCATCGCGCAGGGAGATGCCCGCATCGTGTTGCGCACCCGGGTGGCGCGGCAGGTGACCATCGCGCGCCAGCGGTACAAACTGGCACTGGTCTTGCATATCGTGGACAACGGCCCCGGAGTGCCGGCGGAACTGAAAGATCGTATTTTTTTTCCGCTGATCTCCGGGCGCGAAGGAGGCAGCGGCCTGGGCCTGACTCTGGCGCAGACCTTCGTCCAGCAACACCAGGGAACCATCGAATGCGACAGCCAGCCCGGACACACCGATTTCCGTATCACCATTCCTCTGCCTTGAACGCGGCGCAACCGGGGGGTGGGCAATGAAGCCGATCTGGGTCGTGGACGACGACGCCTCCATCCGCTTCGTGCTGGAAAAGGCGCTACACAAGGCCGGGCTGCAGGTACGCTGCTTTTCCAATCCGCGTGACGTGCAGGTGGCGTTTGCCGAGTCGTGCCCGCAAGTACTGGTCAGCGATATCCGCATGCCCGGGGGCAATGGCATCGAACTGCTGCAGCACATCCGCCAGTCGCACCCCGCGGTGCCGGTGATCATCATGACGGCGTATTCCGATCTGGACAGCGCGGTCGCCGCCTTGCAGGGCGGAGCGTTCGATTATCTGAGCAAGCCGTTCGACGTTGACAAGGCAGTGGAATTGATCGGGCGCGCGGTCGACGAAAGCCTGCGCGATGAGCAAGCCGAGGAACAGCAAAACGGTACCCCCGAGTTGCTCGGCCAGGCCCCGGCCATGCAGGAGGTGTTTCGCGCCATCGGCCGGCTGGCGCATTCGCAAGTCACTGTACTGATCACCGGCGAGTCGGGAACCGGCAAGGAACTGGTGGCGCGTGCGCTGCACAAACACAGCCCCCGCGCGGGCGGGCCGTTCGTCGCCATCAACACCGCGGCGATTCCTCGCGATCTGTTGGAAAGCGAGCTGTTCGGCCACGAACGTGGCGCTTTTACCGGAGCGCAAACGATGCGACGCGGGCGTTTCGAGCAGGCCGAGGGCGGAACGCTGTTTCTCGACGAAATCGGCGACATGCCGCTGGAACTGCAAACCCGTCTGCTGCGCGTGCTCTCCGATGGGCATTATTACCGCGTCGGCGGGCATAGCGCGATCCAATCGCACGTGCGGGTGATCGCGGCAACGCACCAAAATCTGGAGCAGCGGGTAGCACAGGGTCTGTTCCGCGAAGACTTGTTCCACCGTTTGAACGTGATCCGCCTGCGGCTGCCGCCGCTGCGCGAGCGCAGCGAAGACATCGCGCCGCTGACGCGGCATTTCCTGCAGCGCAGCGCACAGCAACTGGCCGTCGAGCCCAAGCGCATTTCGGCCGAAGCGCTGCAGGTGCTGCAGCAGTTTGCTTTTCCTGGCAATGTGCGCCAGCTGGAAAATCTGTGTCAATGGCTCACGGTGATGGCGCCGGCGCAAACCATCCAGGTCAAAGACTTGCCGCAGGAGTTGCGCCCTGACACCGCCGCGTCCGGCCTTCGCGTCGCGTCGGCGGCTGAAGCCACCGCAGGACGTCCCGGCTCCGAGGTGGCGCCTGCGGAGGCGGCGGCGACGCCGACACCACCCAATACGGGCGGCGAGTGGGAACGCGGCGTCCAAAGCGAAGCGCTGGCGCTGATGCGCAGCGGCACGCCCGACGTGATGGAACTGCTCGGCCAGCGCTTTGAGCGCGCGGTGATTGCCGCGGCGCTGGCGCATACCCACGGACGGCGTATCGAAGCCGCGCAAAAACTCGGTATCGGCCGCAACACCATCACGCGCAAGATTCACGAACTGGGGATGGACGATGCCGGCTGAAACGTGGCGATGACCGGCGCGTGGTCGCTGGGGCGTTCATTTTTGCGCGGGGATTTATCGATGGTGCACGACAGCAGCCGCTCACGCAACGCGGCGCTGACCAGGATGTGGTCGATGCGCAGCCCCTGATTCTTGCGAAACGCCAGATTGCGATAGTCCCACCACGTCCAGCTTTTCGGCGGCTGGTCGAAGGCGCGGAAGGCATCGGTCAACCCGAGTGCGAGCAATTGTTGGAAATGCGCACGCTCCTGCGGTGTGCAGTGGATTTGTCCGTCCCAGGCGACGGGGTCGTAAACGTCACGGTCCTCGGGAGCGATGTTGAAATCGCCGAGCAACAGCAGCAGTGGAAAGTGCTGCAGTTCGGCAGCCAGCCACGTCTGGAGCGCGTCGAGCCAGCGCATCTTGTAGCTGAACTTGTCGCTGTCGGGCGCTTGGCCGTTGGGAAAGTAGGCGTCGATGACGCGCACGCCGTCGACCGTGGCGGCGAGCACGCGCGCCTGATCGTCGTCGAAGCCGGGGATGTTGCGCTGCACGGCTTGCAACGGCGAGCGGCTGAGCAAAGCCACGCCGTTGTAGGTTCGCTGGCCGAAACTGACGCTTTGGTAACCAGCAGCGGTGAGGGCGTCGTGGGGGAATTTGTCGTCGCTGAGCTTGGTTTCCTGCAGCGCCAGCACGTCGGGCTGATTGACTTGCAGCCAATCGAGCACTTGCGGCAGGCGCACGGCCAGCGAGTTCACGTTCCAGGTGGCGATTTTCATGATGCGACAGGCAAAATCTGCATTGTGCCTGCGCGGCATGACGAGCCGGGTTTACATTCCGACGCAATGTCTGCCGTCGATGAGTTATAAAGTAACGTCAACTGCCCCATTCCTCACCCTCGTCATGCTCACTCGTCGCTTCTTGTTGGCTTTGTTGCGCAGCTGCCTGCTGTGTGTCGGCGCTGTGGCTGTGACGGCGCATGGCGCGCCGCTGCCGGTGGTTGCGGCAGAGAGCACTTATGGCGTGATTGCCCAGGCCATCGGCGGTGACCAGGTTGCCGTGGACAGCATCATCCGCAACCCGAACGTCGATCCGCACAGCTTCGAGGCCACGCCGGAAGTGGCGCGACAGGTGGCGCGTGCGCGCATCGTGCTGCTCAACGGCCTGGGTTACGACTCTTGGATGCAGCAACTGCTTGCCGCCAACCCGGCGCCGCAGCGCGTGGTCATCGTGGCGGCGCAGCTCGATCCGGCGCGGATCATGGCCGACAAAAATCCTCATGTGTTTTATGACCCGGTCGTGATGCAACGGGTGGCGCAGCGTCTGGCCGCAGAGCTGCAGCGCATCGATCCGGCGCACGCCCAGTCCTTTGCGCAGCGGCTAGCCGCTTTCGACGCCGGGTTGCAGCGCGTCATCGCGGCGCAGGCCGCGCTGGCCAAGGCGTATCCGCGGCTGCAGGTCAGCGCGACCGAGCCGGTGGCCGGCTATTTGTTGCGGCAGCTGGGGTGGACGAGCCTGGGGCAAAAACTGCAGTTCGACGTGATGAACGGCACCGAGCCGTCGCCTGCCGAGGTCGCCCGGTTCGAGGACGATTTGCGTCAACACAAGGCCGCGTTGCTGTTCTACAACCGTCAGGTGAGCGATCCGCTGACCGACCGCTTGCGTGCCATCGCCCGACAGTCGGGCGTGGCCATCGTCGGCGTGGATGAATTCGTGCCGCCACAGACCACCTACGTGCAATGGCAGTTGCAGACGCTGGACGCCATCGGCCGGGCCTTGCGCAAGGACGCGCGGAGTTGAACGCGCCGGCCGCGGCGGCTTCGCCGGAGTGGGCGATCGATGCCGCAGGCCTGCGCTGTCTGCTCGGCGGGCGCGCCGTGGTCGATGGCCTCGATTTGCGTGTCGCCCCGGGACAGTTCGTCGGTGTGTTCGGCGCCAACGGCGCGGGCAAGACTACGCTGTTGCGCGCGCTGCTCGGTCTGGTGCCGGTGCAGGCCAAGCGGCTGCGGCTGCTGGGCGCCGACGGCGTCAGCCGGCGTACCCACGTGGGCTATGTGTCGCAGCGCGATCCGATCGGCGCCGACAGTTTTTTGCGCGTGCGCAGCTATATTGCCGCGGCGTGGCAGGGCGAACGCTGGGGGCTGGGGCTGCGGCAGGCGGCGCAACGCGCGCTGGCGGTGGAGCAGGCGCTGCGCGCGATGGAAATCGGCGATCTGGCCGAGCGTGGCATGGATACGCTGTCGGGCGGGCAACGACAACGGGTGCGCATCGCCCAGGCGCTGGTCAACCCGGTGCGCATGCTGCTGCTCGACGAGCCGCTGTCGAATCTCGATCCGCAGGCGCAGCAGCGCATTTTGCACACTGCCCGCAGGCTGTGCAGCCAGCAGGGCATGACCGTGCTGATGACGGCGCACGACATCAATCCGCTGCTGCCGCACATGGACCGGGTGCTTTATCTGGCCGAAGGCCGCGGGCGGCTGGGGACGGTGGACGAGGTGGTCAACGGCCCGGCGCTGAGCGCGCTCTATGGGGTGCCGATGGCGGTGGCGCGCGATGCGGGCTATGTGTTCATCCACCCGGCACAAGGCTTCATGGCGGAGGGCAACGTGCATTGCGGCCATGAGCATGGTGAGGGTTCGGGCAAAGGACAGGCATGATCCTCGGGCTGGAATACGGTTTCATGCGGCATGCCTTGGCCGCCGGCAGTGCCATCGCGCTGCTCAGTGCCGCCGTGGGCTACTTCATCACCCTGCGCCGCCAAGCGTTCGCCGCGCACGCGCTGTCGCATGTTGGCTTCGCTGGCGCGGCAGGGGCGATTTTGCTCGGCGCGAGCGCCTACCTCGGCTTGTTCGCCTTCACCTTGGTCAGTGCGGTGGCGCTGGCGCTGACCGCAGGGCATCTGCGCAGCCGAGACGTGGGCATCGGCATGGTGCTGATGTTCGCCTTGGGCTTGGGCGTGCTGTTCCTCAATCTTTACACCGCCAACGCGCAGGCGGCGATGAGTATTCTGTTTGGCAGCATCGTCGGCGTGACCGCGGCGCAGGCCGGGTTGTCGCTCGGCGTGTGTCTGGCTGGTCTGGCCGCGCTGGCGGTGCTCTACCGGCCGCTGTGTTTTGCCAGCTTCAACCCCGAAGGCGCGCAGGCGCGGGGAGTGAAGACGCGGCGGCTGGACCTGCTGTTCCTCTTGTTGGTGGCGGTGACGGTGGCCATTGCCGTGCCGGTGATCGGCGCGCTGCTCATTTTTGCGCTGCTCGTCGGTCCGGCGGCTACGGCGCAGACTTTGAGCCGCAGTGTGGGCGGCGGGATTGCTCTGTCGATGCTGCTGGGCTTGGCCATCACCTGGGGCGGCT
>JBFXEK010000124.1:0-5609 GCA_050180155.1 Thiomonas sp.
TTGCTGCTGGCGCATTGGGCGGCGCGCACGCAGCGCATCCAACTGGGCGTGGCCGCTGTGCTGGCCGCAGGCCGCAACCCAACCTTGCTTGCCGAGGAGATCGCGCTGTTGTCCAACCTCGCCCCCGGGCGCATCGCGCTGGGGTTTGCCAAAGGCGGGCCGTTCGAGGCACAAAAGCGCGCCTTCGGCTGGGGCAGCGAACGGGCTCGGGAAGAGATGCTGGCCGTACTCGATGCCGTGCGCGGCCGGCTTTTGGGTCACGACGGCACGAGCGCCGTGCTGCAGCCGCCATTGCAGCCGCCGCTGCCGATGTTCGTCGCCAGCCGCGACCCGGATGCGCTGGCCTGGGCCGCGGCGCGCGGCATCGGCTGGATGAGCGCGCAGTTCTGGCCGCTGGACATGTTCGACGCGCAGGCGATCAATTGGTCCAGCGCCGCGCAACACCGTTGGCCCGACGCGCTGCTGGTGCGCGGCCTATGGATCGGCGACGACGCCGACGCCGCGCGCGACCATACGCTGCGCTGGCTGCAGGAGTTTCGCGCCAGCAAACGCGCGCAGTGGAAAGCGGGGTTTCGTGGCCCCCTGACCGATCTGGACGAGAGCGAGAGCGTCGCGCGCATGATCGTCGGCACGCCGCAGGACTGCGCGGCGCAGTTGCGCGCGCTGCTGACGGCGCGTACCGTGCCGCGGCTGGCGTTCAACCCCATGCACCCCGAGCCCGAGGTGCAGCTCGACCAGATGCGCCGCCTGTTGCAGCAAGTGTTGCCGCAGCTGGCGCAGGCGACGACCCCGCAAGCTGCGGCAGTACCCACGCCTTCGCCCCACGCATGAAGACCATGTGGACCCTGAGCGCGCTGCTGCTCGTGGCTGTGATGCTGTCGCTGCTGCTGGGGCGGTATCAGCCCTCGCCGCTGGAAGCCGCGCTGCGGCTGTGGCAAGGGATCGAAGGCAAGCCGTCCGAACTCTGGACCGTCATCGAGACGCTACGCCTGCCCCGAGTCATCGCCGCGGTGAGCATCGGCGCCGCGTTGGCGGCGTCGGGCGCGGCGTATCAATCGCTGTTTCGCAATCCGCTGGCCTCACCCGAAGTGCTCGGCGGTCTGGCCGGTGCGGCGTTCGGCGCTGCGCTGGGCATTCTGCTCGGCCACGCGCTCTGGCAGGTGCAGCTCGCCAGCTTCGTCTTCGGCCTGCTGGCCGTCGGCCTGACCCTGCTACTGGCGCGGCTGGTCGGGCAAGGCGGCATCGTCGTGCTCTTGCTCGCCGGGTTGATCACCGGCGCGTTTTTCACTGCGCTGCTGTCAGCGGCCAAATACGTCGCCGACCCGTACGACAAACTGCCCGCGATCACCTATTGGCTGATGGGCACGCTGTCCAGCGTCGATGCGCACCGCGTCTGGCTGACCGCACCGCCGATGCTCGCTGCCACCGCCGCGCTGATGGCGCTGGGCCACGCGCTCAACGTGCTGAGCATGGGCGACGAGGAGGCCACCACGCTGGGCATGCCGGTGCGCCCGCTGCGATTGCTGGTGATCGCACTGGCCACGCTGTTGGGAACGCTGTCGGTGGTTCTCGCCGGAATGATCGCCTGGGTCGGCCTGCTGATTCCGCAAATCGCCCGGTTGATCTGGGGCGCCGACAACCGCCGCGTGCTGCCGGCCTGCGCGCTGCTCGGCGCGCTGTATGTGCTGCTGCTCGACGACATCGCGCGCACGGCGCTGCCGGTGGAACTGCCGCTGGGCGTGCTCACCGCGCTGGTCGGGCTACCGGTGTTTGGCGCGGTGCTGCGGCGGGTGGCCGTGGGCTGGTCGGAATGAAAGTCATCGCATGATCGAGGCCGAAAATCTATACGCTGGCTATGCTGGCCACAGCGTCGTCAAAGGAGTGAGTCTGCGCGTCACGCCGGGTGAGACGGTGGCCCTGCTCGGCCCCAACGGCTGCGGCAAGACCACGCTGCTCAAGGCGCTGTGCGCCGCCCACCCCGCGCACAGCGGCAGCATCCATGTCGATGGCGACGACCTCGGTGGCCTGTCCGCGCCCGAGCGGGCGCGGCGCATCGCCTACGTGCCGCAGCAGCATCGGCTGGTGTTCGCCTACAGCGTGCTCGACGTGGTGATGATGGGCCGGCTGGCCGGTCGCGGGCTGATCGCCCGACCCACGCCCGCCGATTTTGCCGCGGTCCACGCCGTGCTCACGCGATTCGGTCTGCACGATCTGGCCGCTCGCAGCTACGCCGCGCTGTCGGGCGGGCAGCGACAGCAGGTGCTCATCGCCCGCGCGTTGGCACAGGATGCGCCGTATCTGCTGCTCGACGAGCCCGCCAGCAGCCTGGATTACGGCAATCAGCTGCGCCTGCTGGATCTGCTCGCGCAGTTGCGCGGCGGCGGCCGCGGCGTGCTGTTCACCACGCACCATCCCGACCATGCGTTTGCGGTAGCGACGCGGGTGGTCTTGATGCAGGGCGGGCGCTTCATCGCGCAAGGCACTCCGGCGCAATGCATGCGCCGCGAACAGCTTGCCCAGCTCTACGCCCTGCCTGCCGACCAACTCGACCGGGCAGTGCGCGCTCGACGCTGGGCGCAGCAACCGGCCTGAGCCGGCATCGCGTCTTGCTTCTATACTTGCTCACTCACGCGCCGATTTGCCCTGGGCTTGCGGGCGCGAAATAAATCCAGCTAAAACAGCGCAGACCACCGGCGGTTTTCGCTGCATTGCCAGCGCCGCCGGTTTTGTTTTTCGGGAGCATGCATGAGTGCCTCGCCTTCCGCCCTCGGTGACGTCACGCCGCAGCGCATGACGTTCTCGCAGCCGTTGCCACTGCAAAGCGGCGCGCTACTGCCGAGCTACGAACTGGTGTACGAAACCTACGGAGAGCTCAACGCCGCGCGCAGCAACGCCGTGCTCGTGTGCCACGCGCTCAACGCCAGCCACCACGCCGCGGGCAGCTATGGCGGCGACCCGAAAAGCCTGGGCTGGTGGGACAACCTCATCGGCCCGGGCAAACCGCTGGACACACGGCGCTTTTTCGTCGTCTGCATCAACAACCCCGGGTCGTGCTTCGGCTCGACCGGGCCGATGAGCGTCGACCCGTCCACCGGCCAACCGTGGGGCAGCCGCTTCCCCGTGGTCACGGTCGAAGACTGGGTGGACGCGCAGGCGCGGCTGCTCGACCGCCTGGGCATCGAGCGGCTGGCCGCCGTCATCGGCGGCAGCCTGGGCGGCATGCAGGCGCTGTCGTGGACGCTGCGCCACCCCGACCGTGTGGCGCACTGCGCGGCCATCGCCACGGCGCCGAGCCTGTCGGCGCAGAACATCGCGTTCAACGAAGTGGCGCGGCGCGCCATCATCACCGACCCCGACTTTCACGGCGGCGATTTTTACGCCCACGGCGTGGTGCCGCGGCAAGGGCTGGCGGTGGCGCGGATGATCGGCCACATCACCTACCTCAGCGACGATGCGATGGCAGCCAAATTCGGCCGCGCGTTGCGCAATGGCGCGCTCGGCTACGGCTTCGGCGTCGACTTCGAGATCGAAAGCTATCTGCGCTACCAGGGCGACAAGTTCAGCGGCTACTTCGACGCCAACTCCTACCTGCTGATCACCCGCGCGCTCGACTATTTCGACCCGGCGCGCGCCAGCGGTGGCGACCTCGCCGCGGCGCTGGCTGCGGCCAAGGCGCGGTTTTTGCTGGTGAGCTTTACCACCGACTGGCGGTTTTCGCCGCAACGCTCGCGCGAAATCGTCCAGGCGCTGATTTCCAACCGGCGCGCGGTGACCTACGCCGAAATCGACGCGCCGCAAGGCCACGACGCGTTTCTCATGGACCACCCGCAGTACCACGGCGTCGTGCGGGCGTGGTTCGACCGCATTGCACAGGAGCTCGCCGCATGACCACTCCGCTTGCCGTGATCGCCGACCTGGTCCCCCCCGGCAGCCGTGTGCTCGACCTGGGCTGCGGCGACGGCCGCCTGCTGGCGCATTTGCGCGACTCCCGCGGCTGCACCGGGCTGGGGGTGGAAATCAACGCCGACAAACTCATCGCCGCAGTACAAAAGGGCGTGGACGTGCTGCAGCTGGACTTGGAGCAGGGGCTGTCGATGTTCGCCGACGACAGCTTCGACGTGGTGCTGCAAATCGACACCCTGCCCAACATCCGCCACACCGAAAACGCCCTGCGCGAAACCGCGCGCGTCGGCCGCTTGGGGATCTTGAGCTTTGCCAACTTCGCCCACTGGAGCATCCGTCTGCGGCTGCTGACCGGCCGGCTGCCGGTGACTCCCGAGCTGCCGTACGAGTGGTACAACACGCCGAATCTGCGGATAGCCACCTACGCCGACTTCACCCGGCTGGCGGCGCATTGCGGGCTGCGCGTGGTCGACGCCTTCGGCCTGCGCGGTGGCCGGCGCATCGATTTCGCCCCGGGGCTGCTCGGTTCGGAGGCGGTGTTCTGCGTGCAGCGCGCCTGAGGCGGCCGACTCAGCAGGCGAGCGTGCTTCCGGCACGACCGAGCGGGTCTTGCGCGGGCGGTGGCCGGTGCGTTCAACCCTCCTCAGCGGCGGTAGCTCGGCAGCTCGACGACGTAGGTATCCACCGCGGCGTTGGGATCGACCACCGGGTTGCTCGGGTCGGCGTTGCCCCAATCGCTTTGAAACAGGATGCGGGTGCCGCTGGTGCTCAGCGTCACATTGGTCTGCGCCCAGTAGTTGTTCACCGGCGCATCGGCGTAGTAGCCGGTGCTGCGGTGGTGAGCGAAGCGGTAGCTGGCCCCGGTGCTCAGATTGGTGAGCATGAGTTCCTGGTCGAGCAACGTCGTCGGGTTGGGGGTGGGGCCGGTGTTGCCCGTGCCGTAGACATTGCCCGTCATGCCGGTGACCACCCATATCGGGTTTTTCCACGCCGTCGCCCCGGTCAGGCTGCCGGTGACCGGGTAGCCGAACGCCGGCGAGCTCGACTCGCCCACCAGGTTCTGCACCGCCCCGGTGACGAGGTCGGCGGCGATCACATTGCCGTTGCCGCCGCTGGCGCGGTTGTATTGCGCACCCACCAGCATGTCGTGCCCGGCGGCGTTCAGCGCGGTGTCGCAGTGCTCGTAGGCGTCGAACTGCACGGTGCGCACGTACTTGCCGTTGCTGTCGAGGATGAACACACGGCCGTTCGGCCCGTCTTGCGATGCCGGGTCGGGCGCCACCCAGCCGTTGCCCGACAGCAGCGGAAACGGCGTGGTGCCGCGTGCCTGCGCCGGCGCGACATACGCCGGGTCGTAGAACACCAGTTGCTGCGTGCTCTGGTTGAAACCGAATACGTTCAACCCGAGCTGGCCGTTGACGTTGCCGATCCCTCCCGCACCCAGCCCCCAGATGCGCTCGCCCCGGGCGTTGATTCCCAGCGCGAACGGGTAGCCGCAACGCACCGGGCCGGTGCGCGGCCAGCCCGCAGGCAAATGCGGCAAAAAGCTGAATTGCACCGTCTTCGCCCCGGTTTCGACGTCGATCGCCGTCAAATCGGCCAACGCGGTGTTGCCCAGCGTCTGGTTGTCGATGTAATACAGCACCGCCGGGTTTTGCTGGTCCCAGTAGAACTGCTCGTTGTCACCTGGGTTGATGTCCAGAAGG
>JBFXEK010000125.1:0-5607 GCA_050180155.1 Thiomonas sp.
TCCAACCGGCGCGACGATGCTTACGGCGGCGGCCTGGACGGGCGGCTGCGCTTTCCGCTGGAGGTGTTCGACGCCGTGCGCGCGGCGCTTGCCCCTGCCATCCCCCTGGGTGTGCGCGTCTCGGCCACCGACTGGGTCGACGGCGGCTGGGATCTGGAACAAACCTTGGCCTTCGCCGACGCGCTCAAAGCGCGCGGCTGTGCCTGGATCGACGTCTCCTCCGGCGGTTTGTCGCCCAAACAGCAGATCCCCATCGGCCCCGGGTATCAGGTGCCGTTGGCGCGCGCGGTCAGGGCGTCGTGCGGCCTGCCGACCATCGCCGTCGGCCTGATCACCGAACCGGAGCAGGCGCAGACGGTGATCGACGACGGCAGCGCCGACCTGGTCGCGCTGGCGCGCGCGCTGCTGTGGAATCCGCGCTGGCCGTGGCACGCCGCGGCTGCACTGGGCGCGCAGGTCAAGGTGCCGCCGCAATACTGGCGCAGCGAACCGCGCACGGCTCGCGGTGTGTTCGCCAACGCCGCCATCGGCCAGCGCTGAACGTCAGGCGGCCAGCCCGCTGCCCATTTCTTGCGCGCGGCCGAGCCCGATTGCTTTGTCCGGGGTCAAACCGATTTTTTACCCCAATCCGGCGCAATCAAGCTCCGTAATAAGTTTCCATGCTTGCTCAATCAGGGCAAACCCTGATGCTTGAGCTGTTTTTTCCCAAATGTGACTGCAGTCACGCACATATCAGGAAACGTGCAAGTCTGCTTTGTCACTTTGCGAACCGTCAAATCCCTATTGTCTTCGGCTCTGGATACTCCGATTCGTAACAACTTGTCGCTAATTGCAACAACGCAGCATCCCATGTTGCGGATCGAGGAGCCGAAATGGATTGGATCGGGCTTTATCCCACCTGGTACGAACCCGGAGTGGGCAGTGGTTGGGTCGTGGGCATCATGGCCACGATTCACGTGCTGGCATCGCACACCTCGGTGGGCGCGGCCATTTTGTTCGCCTACCTGGCGGTGCTCGCCTACCGCCGCAATCAGCCGCAACTGCTGGACTACATCCGCAAGTACGGCATGTTCCTGCTGGTGTTTTCGTATGTCATCGGCTCGATCACCGGGCCGGGCATCTGGTTCACGACCACGGTCGCCAGCCCGCGCGGCATTTCGGCGCTGATCCACAGTTTTGTGTGGAAATGGGCCACCGAGTGGGTGTTTTTCGTCATCGAGGTGGTCGGCGTCTACCTCGTGATCTACCTCGTCGGCCGCGTCGATCAGCGCACGCATATGCGCATTGCGCTGATTTTCGGCATGGCGTCGTACACCACCATGCTCATCATCCTGGGCATTCTGTCGTTCATGCTGGTGCCGGGCAAAGAGGTCTGGTTCACCGAAGGCGGCTACCTCAACGGCTTTTATGGTGCCAACACCTTCGCGCAGCTGGCCATGCGCACGGCGTTCATGTTCACCATGACGGCGGTGGTCGGCGGCATCGTCGCCGCGCGCATCACCGACCCGGCGTTCAAGCGCGAAATCAGCCGCAAGCTGGCGTGGCTGGGCATCGTCTCCTCGCTGGTCGGCGCCGCGCTGTTCCAGTGGTACATCCGCAGCCTGCCGGAAACCGCGCATCTGGTGATGGACAACCGTCTGCCGGGCTACTTCCAGCCGGCCATCCTCACCGTGTTGCTGGGCATCCTGGCTTACTTCGTCATGACCCTGATCTCCTCGCGCACCCTGGTGATGTGGGGCGCGTCACTGGCGACGGTGAGCATTTTGCTGTTCGGGCTGTGGCCCGAGGAAGTGGCGCGCGAATCCATCCGCAAGCCCTGGGTGGCCGGGCAGTACGTCTATTCCAACCAGATCATCGGCCGCGACGTGCCGGGCATGCGCATCAAGAGCGAAATTCCGCTGCTGGAGTCGCACGGCTTCCTCAAGACCCAGGTCTTTCTGCCGGACAACCTGCGCGTGGTCACGCCGGACAACATGCTCAAGGTCGGCGAGTCGCTGGCGCTGACCACTTGCTCCAACTGCCACTCGCTGAGCAACACTGGCATGCGGCCGCTGCAAAACTATTTCGGCGCCACCCCCAACGTCGCTGAAGTCGAAGCCTACCTGCGCGGTGCCCTGGCCACCGGGGCCACGCTGTACATGCCGATGATCCCGCTCAAACCCGAGGAGGCCGAGGCGCTGGCCGTGTTCATCGTGAACCTGAAACAGCCGCAGGCCGCCATCGCCCATATCCAGCACAAGGCGGCGCTGGCGCAGGCCAATCCGGCTGCGTCCCCCGCCGCGTCGTTCCACGAGGTGCGCTGACATGAACTCTGCAATGCTCTACGCTCTGCGCGACGTCGCAGGCGTGCCGTCCCATCCCATCGTCTTCCTGGTGCTCGGCGTGCTCACCTTCGCGCTGCACATCGCCGCGGTGCACGTCATGCTCGGCGGCACCGCGCTGGCACTGGCCAACGCCTTCAGCCGCAACCCCATGCGCCGCCGCCTGGCCGCGGCCATGACCACCACGGCCAAGATCGCCGTGTCGGTCGCCGTGGTGCTGGGGGTGGCGCCGCTGCTGTTCGTGCAGGTGACCTACGACCCGTTCTGGTACACGTCCAATGTGCTGTCGGCGTGGTGGGTGGTCGGCTTCATCGTGCTGCTCATCGCCGGCTATATGGCGCTGTACTTTTTCTACGGCCGCAACCACGATCTGGCCGATCCGCAGCACCCGGTGCGCTCGGGCTGGTCGCTGCTGGCGTCTCTCGCGCTGTTTTTGTTGGTGGGCTTCATCATGCACGTGCTCACCAACCAGATGCTCAGCCCGGACAAGTGGATGCAGTGGTACGCCCCGAACGGCGTCATCGACCCGCGCGGCCATACCCTGCACGACTACAACGCCTGGCGCTTCGGCTTTTTCATCGCGCTGGCCGCGCCGGTCACCGGGGCCTGGCTCTACGCCTACCGCCGCTACCTCGCGGCCGGCCGGCAGGCCGATGCCGCGTACCTGCAATGGGTTGGCGCGCTCGCGGGCAAGATGCTGACCATCGGCGGTATCGCCTCCCTGGCGCTCCTGGCCGGCTGGATGGCCACGCTGCCTCCCGTCATCAGCGGCTTTGCCACGTCGCCGGTGGTACTGCTCAGCGTGGCGCTGCTGCTGCTCACCGTGGCCCTGCCCTCGCTGCTCGGGAAACGCACGCTGCAGACCTCGCTGGGGTATGCACCGTTGGCCGCTGGCACGGTGGCGTTGATCGCCGTGGCCACGTTGCGCGAGCTGCTGCGCTGGACCGTACTCAAAGGCGTGCATGGTTACGACGTGTTCACCTACCCCATCCACATGGACTGGTATAGCAACGTGCTGTTCTTCGCCACTTTCGCCCTCATCGGCGGTACCACGCTGGCTTACTTCCTGTCGATCGCCTGGAAGGTCGGGCACACGCCGCAGGGCCAGATCTACACCCCGTCACCGGCGATCGACCGCATCGGTACCGTCTCGCTGTGGCTGATCGGTCTGTGGATCGTGCAGTTTTTCGTCGTCGGTTTCGTCGTCTGGGCACGCTAAGGATTCGTATGCGATTTCGACATCTCACTCTCACCTTGGTCGCGCTGGTGTTCGCCATCGGCCTGCTGGGCGCCAACGCCCCCGTGTTCGCCGCGCCTGCCGCGACGATGCCACCACCCCCGGCTGCGCTGCCGGCCGGCCCCAAGGCGCCGCCCAGCGGTGCGGCCATCGCCCAGACCTGCGCCGGCTGCCACGGCACCGAAGGACGCCTGAAGGCCGCGGCTTTCATGCCCCTGGCCGGCATGCCCAAGGCGCAGCTCGTCCAGGCCATGCGCGACTTCCGCAGCGGCAAGCGCCCGGCCACGCTGATGCGGCATGTGGCCGAAGGCTTCAGCGATGGCGAAATCGACGCCATGGCGGCCTACTTCGCCGCCGTCAAACCCGAATGAGGAGCGCTCCATGACCACACGTCGTCAATTCCTGCTCGCCGGCGCCACATCCCTCGGGCTGGCGGCAACCCCCGCCATCGTCCGCGCCGGCCAGGCCTCGGCCCGC
Organism: Thiomonas sp.; assembly: GCA_050180155.1. Lineage (GTDB taxonomy): Bacteria > Pseudomonadota > Gammaproteobacteria > Burkholderiales > Burkholderiaceae_C > Thiomonas. The sequence continues at coordinate 4,036 of JBFXEK010000125.1, forward strand.
ATCGTCATCGTCGGTGGCGGCGTGGGCGGTGCCACCGCCGCCAAGTACCTGAAGATGGCCGATCCCCGGCTGCAGGTCACGGTGATCGAAAAGAATCCCGTCTACATCCGCCCCTACGGTTCGAGCGAAGTGCTCAACCAGCACACCACCATGCAGGCGCTGGAAGTGCGCTACGACACGCTGCGCGACAAGTATGGCGTGACCTTCGTGTTCGACACCGCCAAAAGCCTGGACCCGGTAGCCAAGACCGTCACCACCGCCGGCGGCAAGGTGCTGGGCTACGACAAGCTCATCGTCGCCCCCGGCATCAAACTGCGCTACGACAGCCTGCCCGGCTATAGCGAGCAGCTCGCCGAAACGCAGGTGCCCAGCGCCTGGATTCCCGGTGCGCAGACCGCGCTGCTGGCCAAGCAGTTACAAAGCATGCGCGACGGCGGCGTGTTCGTGCTCGCCTCCCCGCCCAACCCCTACCGCTGCCCGCCCGGCCCCTACGAGCGCGCCGCGCTGATGACCGAATGGTTCAGCCGCCACAACCCGCGCGCCAAAGTCCTCATCGCCGACCCGAAAGACAGCTTCGTCACCGACGAAACCGCCATGCTCGGCTGGAACCGGCTCTACGGCTTTCAGCCGCCGGCCGAATACCGCAGCAAGATCAAGGCCGAGCTGTTGCCACCCGGCAAGCCCTGCGCGCTCGAATGGCTGCAGGCCAAGGCCGGCGGCACGCCGCAGCGCCTGGACGCCAAGACCATGACGCTGCACACCGCAGGCGGCGCGATCAAAGCCGACGTCATCAACATCATCCCGGCGATGGCGGCCGGGCAGATCGCCTTCGACTTCGGCCTGACCAACGACAGCGGCTTCTGCCCGGTGCACCGCAGCACCTTCGAGTCCACGCTGCACAAGGATGTGCATGTGATTGGCGACGCCAGCATCGCCGACGCCATGCCCAAGAGCGGGTTTTCCGCCAACACCCAGGCCAAGTGGGTCGCGCGCGTCATCGCCGACCAGCTCGCCGGGCGAGATTCCGGCACGCCGGTGTGGGAAAACACCTGCTACGCCCTGGCGGGCAAAGACTACGGCCTGTTCGTCGCCGACGTGTTCAGGATCAAGGACGACGGCAAGATCGGCCGCGTCAACAAGGCGCGCTACCTGCCGTTCGACGCCACGCCGGCGCAAATCCGCCTGTCCGCCGTCTATCAGCAAGCCTGGATCCAGGCGTTCACCCAGGACATCTTCGCATGAAGCCAGCCGCCCTTTTTGTCGCCCGCCGCGCGCTCCTCGCTGCGGCCTTGGCCGCCTCCAACGCCGCGCAAGCCAACGAAACCACGCATCCCAAGGCCCAACCCTGGACGCCCGTGACCCTGCAGACCGCGCTCAAGGAACTGCCCAAGGGCAACGCCGCCGCAGGCAAGCAAGTGCACGACGGCATGATGTGCGCCTCTTGCCATGGCGCCGCGGGCAACGCCACCACGATGAACTGGCCCAGTGTCGCCGGCCAGCGCTTCGACTACACCGCCAAAATGCTGCTCGATTACCGCAGCGGACTGCGCGACGAAGATCCACGGGCCCGGC
>JBFXEK010000126.1:0-5537 GCA_050180155.1 Thiomonas sp.
GCCGTGAGCGCGAGCGCAACCGTTGGCCTGCCCGCAAAGTTGGCAACGTGCTGGGTCGCAGGGCAAGACCGGCATTGGCTGCTCAGACGGCGGCCACCGGCACGCCGACGATGCGCGCGCGCCACTGCGCCGGGCCGGTCTGGTGCACCGAGGTGCCGCGGGCATCGACCGCAACCGTCACCGGCATGTCCTGCACGGTGAAGGCGTAGATCGCCTCCATGCCTAGATCCTCGAACGCGACCACGCGCGCGGCCTTGATCGCCTTGGCCACCAGGTAGGCGGCGCCGCCGACGGCCATGAGGTAAGCGCTGCCGTGCTTGCGGATGGCCTCGATGGCCTGCGGGCCGCGCTCGGCCTTGCCGATCATCGCGATCAGCCCGGTCTGCGCCAGCATCATCTCGGTGAATTTGTCCATGCGCGTGGCGGTGGTCGGGCCGGCCGGGCCGACGACTTCGTCGCGCACCGGGTCGACCGGGCCGACGTAGTAAATCACCCGGTTGCTGAAGTCCACCGGCAGCTTGTCGCCGCGCGCCAGCAGGTCGGCGATGCGTTTGTGCGCGGCGTCGCGGCCGGTGAGCAGCTCGCCCGACAGCAGCAGGGTCTGGCCCGGCTGCCAGCTCGCCACCTCTTCGCGCGTGAGGGTGTCGAGGTTGACGCGGCGGCTTTTGGCGTAATCCGGCTGCCAGTTGACGTCGGGCCAGAGGTCGAGCGGCGGCGGGTCGAGGTAGACCGGGCCGCTGCCGTCGAGCACGACGTGGGCGTGACGGGTGGCGGCGCAGTTGGGGATCAGCGCCACTGGTTTGCTCGCGGCGTGGCAGGGGGCGGTCTTGATCTTGACGTCGAGCACCGTGGTCAGCCCGCCCAATCCCTGCGCGCCAATGCCCAGCGCGTTGATTTGCTCAAACAACGCGATGCGCATTTCCTCCAGCTTGTTTTGCGGCCCGCGGGCGAGCAGCTCGCTCATATCGATTGGCTCCATCAGCGCTTCCTTGGCCAGCAGCATGGCTTTTTCCGCCGTGCCGCCCACGCCAATACCCAGCATGCCCGGCGGGCACCAGCCCGCGCCCAGGGTCGGCACGGTCTGCAGCACCCAGTCCTCGATCGAGTCGCTCGGGTTCATCATGACGAACTTGCTCTTGTTCTCGCTGCCGCCGCCCTTGGCCGCGACGGTGAACGCCAGTTTGTCGCCCGGCACGAGTCGCACGTTGACCACCGCCGGGGTGTTGTCGCCGGTGTTCTTGCGGGCAAAGATCGGGTCGGCCAGCACCGAGGCGCGCAGCGGGTTGTCCGGGTGGGTGTAGGCGTCGTGCACCCCGGCGTTGATCACCGCCTCCAGCCCGTCGTCGAAGCCTTCCAGCCGCACATCGACGCCCAGATCGACGAACACATTGACGATGCCCGTGTCCTGGCAGATCGGGCGGTGGCCGATGGCGCACATGCGGCTGTTGGTGAGGATCTGGGCGATGGCGTCCTTGGCCGCGGGCGACTGCTCGCGATCAAAGGCGCGCGCCAGGTGGGCGATGTAATCGGCCGGGTGGTAGTAGCTGATGTATTGCAGCGCCGCGGCGATGCTCTCGCGCAGGTCGGCGGCGCGGATGGTGGTGGTCATGGTCGGTGTGAACGGTGTGTTGATGATGTGAAAAAAGCGGCTTGGATGTCGGGCCGCCGAGAAACGAGGAATCAATGCTCGGGCACGTTGTCCTGCGCATGGCCGATGTGCATGGTGCGGGTCATCACCCGGTCGGTGTAGGCAATGGCCAGCGCCGACAGCAGAAACACCACGTGGATGCTGGTCTGCGCCACCAGCGCCTTGACGCTGTAGGCATCGGCGTTGATGAAGGTGCGCAGCAGATGGATGGAGGAAATGCCGATGATGGCCATCGCCAGCTTGACCTTGAGCACCGAGGCGTTGACGTGCGACAGCCATTCCGGCTGATCGGGATGGCCTTCGAGGTACATGCGCGACACGAAGGTCTCGTAGCCGCCGACGATGACCATGATGAGCAGGTTGGCGATCATCACCACGTCGATCAGGCTGAGCACCACCAGCATGATGGTGGTTTCGGTCAGCTTGGGCGGGCCGACGTGCGCCGCCGCAGCGGCGGCCGCTGCAGCGCCTTCGGGCGGCAGCGGGTTGCGCACCGCCACGGCTTCGAGCAGATGCGCCAGCGCGGTCTGGTTGCCGGCGGCGGCGCCGACCAGGTCGATCAGCTCGACCCAGAAATGAAACACGTACACGCCCAGCGCCAGGATCAAGCCGACGTACAGCGGCAGCTGCAGCCAGCGGCTGAGAAACAGCAGCCGCGGGATGTAGGGGATGTGTGGCAGATCGGGCGGTTGCGTCATGGGTATTTTCGGGGCGTTGACTGGCATGGCTGGCGCGATGAAAAGATTTTAGAGGCGCGGCAGGCATGGCAGACTCTTGCCTGCCGCGGCTGCACGCGTCAGCGCTGCGTAAGCGCGCAAAATTCACATAGCGTTGTTTTTTGCGCCCTTTTTTGCGGCTACATTTCAGAACCAAGGAGACTGTCATGAGCGACACACCGGCACAAGCACACGAACGCAAGGTGTATTACCCCGGCGCACAAACGGTGCAATCCGCCCGCATATCTGGCATGGAGGCCTACCGGGCGCTTTGCGCCGAGGCGCAGGCCGACTACACCGGATTCTGGGCACGGCTGGCGCGTGAGCACCTGCACTGGCAACAACCCTTCACCCGTGTGCTCGACGACAGCCATCCCCCGTTTTTCAAATGGTTCGACGACGGCCGGCTCAACGTGTCGTACAACTGCCTGGACGTGCATGTGCAGGCGGGTCAAGGAGGCAAAACCGCGTTGGTATTCGAAGCCGACGACGGCGCCGTCACCCGCGTCAGCTACCAGGAACTGCTCGACAGAGTCTGCCGCTTTGCCAACGCACTCAAGGCGCTGGGGGTGAAAAAGGGCGACCGCGTGGTGATTTACATGCCGATGTCGGTCGAAGGCGTGGTCGCCATGCAGGCTTGCGCGCGTATCGGCGCGACGCACTCGGTGGTGTTCGGCGGCTTTTCCGCACAATCGTTGCACGACCGGGTGCAAGACGCCGGGGCAGTGCTGGTCATCACCGCTGACGAGCAGCGCCGCGGCGGCAAATCGCTGCCGCTCAAAGCCATCGTCGATGAAGCGTTGGACATGGGCGGCTGCGAAACGGTGCGCCACGTCGTGGTCTACCGCCGCACCGGGGCAGACTGTGCATTCCAGGCAGGGCGCGATCTATGGATGCACGAACTCTCGGCAGCGCAATCGGCCGATTGTCCGCCCGAGTGGATCGAGGCCGAGCACCCGCTGTTCCTGCTCTACACCTCCGGCTCGACGGGCAAACCCAAGGGCGTGCAGCATTCCAGCGCCGGCTACCTGCTGTGGGCCAAGCTGACCATGCTGTGGACCTTCGACATCCGGCCTGAAGACTTGTTCTGGTGCACCGCCGACATCGGCTGGGTCACCGGCCACACCTACATCACCTACGGCCCGCTGGCCTGCGGTGCGACCGAAGTGGTGTTCGAAGGCGTGCCCACTTACCCCGACGCCGGGCGGTTCTGGAAAATGATCGAACAACACCAGGTGAGCATTTTCTACACCGCGCCCACGGCGATTCGCTCGCTCATCAAAGCCGCCGAAACCAACCCGGCAGTCCATCCGCGCAACTACAAACTCGACAGCCTGCGCATCCTCGGCACCGTCGGCGAACCGATCAACCCGGCGGCCTGGGAGTGGTACTACGAGAACATCGGCGGCGGGCGCTGCCCGGTCGTCGACACCTGGTGGCAAACCGAAACCGGCGGTCACATGATCACCCCGCTGCCTGGGGCGACGCCGCTTGTACCCGGCTCGTGCACCCTGCCGCTGCCGGGGATCACCGCGGAAGTGGTCGACGAAACCGGGCACGACGTGCCCTGGGGCACCGGCGGCATTCTGGTGATCAAAAAACCCTGGCCGTCGATGATCCGCACCATCTGGGGTGACCCGGAACGGTTCAAAAAGAGCTACTACCCGGAAGAGCTCGGCGGCTATTACCTCGCCGGAGACGGCGCGGTGCGTGACGCCACCGACGGCTACTTCACCATCACCGGCCGCATCGACGACGTGCTCAATGTCTCCGGGCACCGCATGGGGACGATGGAAATCGAATCGGCGCTGGTGTCGCATCCGCTGGTTGCCGAGGCTGCCGTGGTCGGTCGGCCCGACGACATCACCGGTGAGGCGATCTGCGCCTTCGTCGTCCTCAAGCGCAGTCGGCCCGATGGCGACGAAGCCAAGCAGATCGCCGACGAACTGCGGCGACACGTCGGCGTCGAAATCGGCCCGATCGCCAAACCGAAGGACATCCGCTTCGGCGACAACCTGCCCAAAACCCGATCCGGAAAAATCATGCGCCGCCTGCTGCGCTCACTCGCCAAGGGAGAAGCGCTCACCCAAGACACCTCGACGCTGGAGAACCCAGCGATTTTGGAGCAACTCGGCAAGGCGAATTGAGCTAGGTTGGAGAGCAAAAACAGCGCAGGAAACGAGCCAAACCGACGCCAAGTCCTGCAGCATCCGCAGCTGCAGTCGATGGCTGCCACGGCGCGAAGAGCCAAACTGTTATGATGCTCGTTTCCCGGAGAGATGGATGAGTGGTTTAAGTCGCACGCCTGGAAAGCGTGTAAGGGTGAATAGCCCTTCGGGGGTTCGAATCCCCCTCTCTCCGCCAGAATTCAAGCAATATCAATGGTTTGAGCGAATCGTCCCACGATTCGTCCCACAATCATGAAAAGATTGTGGCAGTTATCCACAGGCTGCGGCTCGATTGCCGCGCCTGCTGCGCAAGGACTTCACCGTGTCCGAGCGGGTGGCGATTGCGAAGGCGATCGAGGAGAGGCTGGCGGTGCGGCATGGCGTCCGGCATGGCAGGGTAGAGGTGGAAAAATTTCCACATCTAGAAACCGGAAAATCCCGCGACCTCGCTGCCGAGAAAGCCGGTTTCGGCTCGGGCAAGCCTGCGGCCATGAAAAACCGCCCTCAGGGGCGGTCTGCTTGGAGCGGGCCAGGATCAGGCCACTTTCCTCCCAGGCGCCAGCCGCTCTTCGGCCTGCGCGGCGCGCTGCTCGTGTTGCGCGACGATGGCCTTGAGCTCGCTCGCCACGAAGCGCTGCAGAACGTCGCGCATGAGCGGCTGGTAGCCCACGCCGTGGACGGCGGCGATGTGCTTGCAAGCGTCGATCAAGTCCTTTGGCAGCCGGATGGAGATGGCCTGCATGCCACTGGCGGCGTCCAGCGCCTCACGGGCCGAACGGGGCGCCACGACGACATGCGCCTCATCGGCGCCCAGCGCGCGGTTCTCCCATGCCTGATCGGTTCCACGGATTTTTTTCATGATCATTCCTCTGTCCAGTTTGCGAATTTGCGGTAAATGTGGATTTCTTCTTCGTTGGGTTCGTAGCACGTGCGGAGCGTGATTTTGTCGCCCTTCTGTATATACACGACCTTGAGCAGCCTGTTCTTGTTGGTGCGGGCAATGAA
>JBFXEK010000127.1:0-5531 GCA_050180155.1 Thiomonas sp.
AGCGAGCCGTCCGGCTGCATCGCACGCCACATCAACCCTTCGGTCACGCCGGCGACCCACAGCGAAGCGATGTACAGCACGACGCCGATGGTGGCCGTCCAGAAGTGGACTTCGATGAGCTTTTTGCTCCACATCTGGGTCTGGCCCCACAGCCGCGGAATGAGGTAGTACAGGCTGCCCATGGTGATCATGCCCACCCAGCCCATCGCCCCGGAGTGCACGTGGCCGATGATCCAGTCGGTGTAGTGGCCTAGCGCCGAGACGGTCTTGATCGACAGCATCGGCCCTTCGAAGGTGGACATGCCGTAGAACGACAGCGCGGTGATGAGGAACTTGAGGATGGGGTCTTCACGCAGCTTGTACCAGGCGCCCGACAGCGTCATGATGCCGTTGATCATGCCGCCCCAGGACGGCGCGAGCAGGATGAGCGAGAACACCATGCCCAGCGACTGCGTCCAGTCGGGCAGCGCGGTGTAGAGCAGGTGGTGCGGGCCGGCCCACATATAGGTGAAGATCAGCGCCCAGAAGTGGACGATGGACAGCCGGTACGAATACACCGGGCGCTCGGCCTGCTTGGGGATGAAGTAGTACATCATCCCGAGGAACGAGGTGGTGAGGAAGAAACCCACCGCGTTGTGGCCGTACCACCACTGGATCATCGCGTCCTGCGCGCCGCCGTAGACCGAATAGCTCTTCCACGACAGCAGGCTGATCGGCAGCTTGATGTTGTTGACCACGTAGAGCAGCGCAATCGTGATGATGTAGGCGCCGAAGAACCAGTTGGCCACGTAGATGTGCGGGGTCTTGCGCTTGAACACCGTGCCGAAGAACACGATGGCATACGCCACCCAGGTGACGACGATCAGCAGGCTGATGGGCCATTCCTGCTCGGCATACTCCTTGGCGCTGGTGATGCCCAGCGGGTAGGTGATGGCGCACAGCACGATCACCGCCGTCCAGCCCCAGAAGGTGAACTCGGCCAGCTTGGGCGCGAACAGCGGCACCTGGCAGGTGCGCTGAACGACGTAGTACGAGGTGGCGAACAGCGCGGTGCCGCCGAAGCCGAAGATCACCGCGTTGGTATGCACCGGCCGCAGCCGGCCCCAGCTCAGCCACTCGATGCCGTAGGTCATATCCGGCCAGACGAGCTGGGCGGCGATGAACACGCCGACCAGCATGCCGACCACGGCCCAAACCAGGGTCAGCACGGTGAATTTGCGCACCAGTGCGTAGTTATATGTCTGCTTAAGCGTCAGATCGCTCATCTGCTCCACCTGATGGAAAAAGAAACGAGGAAGTAATGTAGAGCATCGTCATTTACTTATGGACACACTATGTTGACATGTATCAAGACATTGCGATCCGTTAGGGTTAGCACTGATCCGGGGCGAGCGTCAATGCGACACCTCGCCGCATCTCACGCAGTCAATGGCGGGAATCCGTATCGGCTTGCGCCGAGTCGGCAGCGGTTTTGGCGGCGTCGTCTTTCGGCCGATCGTCGTCCATCAGGATGGCGTGCGCCGGGCCTTCGAGATCGTCGAACTGGCCGCTGCGCGCCGCCCACCACAGCACGCCGACGATGAGCAGCACCAGCAGCACGCTGATCGGGATGAGGATGAGCAATGAACCTTCCATCGCGATCTAGGCCATTTGCGCAGGCTGCCGACGGCGCGCCAGCCGGGCAGCGTTGAGCACGACGAGCAGCGATGATGAACTCATGCCGACCGCCGCCCACAGGGGGGTGACGAAACCGGCGACCGCCAGGGGAATGGCGATCAGGTTGTACACCACGGCCCAGGCCAGATTTTGCCGCATCACCGCCACGGTGCGCCTGCCGGCTCGCACCAGCTGCGGCAGCGCACGCATGTCGGGGTGATGCAAAATGACGTCGGCTCCGGCGCGGGCGATCGGCGCTGCGCCGGCGAAACTCACCGACAGATCGGCCGCAGCCAGCACCGGTGCGTCGTTCACCCCGTCGCCGACCATGGCCACCACCCTGCCCTGCTCGCGCCAGCGGCGCACGCGGGCGAGTTTGTCTTCCGGGCTGAGCCCGCCCTCGGCCTGCACGTTTCCCAGCCGCTGCGCCCAGGCGGCGACGGTGCGCGGCGCATCGCCGGAAATCACCGCCACGTCGGCGCCGCTGCTGCGCAATGCGAACAGCGCCTCCAATACCCCAGGGCGCAGGGTTTCGGCGATGTCGAACACGGCCACTGCATGCCCGTCCACGCTCAGCCCGATCCGGGTCAGCGCAATATCGCCGTCGGCCGGAGCGGCGGCTTGTTGCACGCCAGAGAATTCGGCCGTGCCCAGACGCACCACCCTGCCTTGCCACTGGGCCTGCATGCCGCCGTGCGCCACCGCCTGCAAACCCTGCACATTCTCGGCGGCGTCGCCCTCCTGCGCCGTCGCGGCAAACGCGCGGGCCAGAGGATGCTGCACTCCCTGCTCCAGCGCACGTGCCAGTGCCAGAGCGCGCGCTTGGCTCCACGCCGGGTCGAGCAGCCGGACCTGCGCAACCACGGGTTCGGCCGTGGTCAGCGTGCCGGTTTTGTCGAACAGCCACAAATCGACCTTGGGTGCGCGGTCCAGAGCGTGACCGCGCGCCAGCAGCACGCCCTGCCGCGAGAGTTGCGCCGTCGACGCCGCCAGCGCCGCCGGAACGGCGAGCGACAGCGCGCACGGGCAGCTCACCACCAGCACCGCAACCAGCGTGGGCACGATGCGTGCCGGGTCGAGCCACCACCACAGCAGCACGGTCAGCAGTGCCACCAGCAACAAGCCGATGGTGAACCATTGCGCGGCGATGTCGGCCAGTTGCGCCGAGCGCGGCTTGCTCGCCAGCGCGTGCTGCGTCAACTCGACCATTTGGCCGATGCGCGTAGCCGCCCCGGTCTGCGTCGCGCGCAGCACCAAGGGAGACAGGCGGTTCATGCTCCCGGCCAAAACCCTGTCCCCGGGTCGTTTGCGCACTGGGCGACTCTCTCCGGTGAGCAGCGCTTCGTCCACTTGCGACTCGCCCGCGACCACCACCCCATCGACCGCCGCGGCGCTGCCGCTGGGCAGCTCGACTTCGTCGCCCGGACGAACCTGGGTGATGGCCACGCTGCGCCAATCGTCGTCGGCGTGGGCGCGCACCCGCTCCGCGGCGGGCAATTGCTGCATCAACTCCTCGGCAGCGTTGAGGATGCGCTGGCGCAGGCTGTCTTCGATCAGCCGAGCGGTCAGCAGCAGCGCCAAAAACATCACCACCGAGTCGAAATACACATGGCTCTGGCCGTGGGCGACGCTCCACACGCTGGCGGCGAATGCGCTCCATAGCCCGAGGGTGACGGGCACGTCCATGCCCAGCCGGCGGGTGCGCACGTCACGCAGCGCACCGAGGAGGAAAGGCCAGCCCGAAAACAGCAACGCGGGAAAGGTCAGCGCCAGGCTGCCCCACTGGAAAATACCGCGCTCGGCGGCGTTCAACCCATTCGGATCGATATAGCCGGGCCAGGCGAACATCATCACCTGCATCATCGCCAGCCAGGCCACGAGGGTGCGCAAAATCGCCAAACGCCGGGCGCGGCGATGCGCCAGTTCGCTTTGGTGCCGGGCGTTGGGCAAAGGCCGGTACCCCACTTCGGCCAGCGCCTGAAAGACCTGCGGCAACTGCACCTGCGCCGCGTCCCATTGCAGCGCCACGCGCCGGGTGGAATAGTTGACCGTAGCCGCGAGCACGCCGGGAATGGCGCGCAGCCGCTGCTCGATCAGCCAGACGCAGGCGCCGCAGTGAATCCCCTCGACCGCAATCTGCGTGCTCCATTTGCCGTCTCCCAGTGGCGTGGCGTACGCGGACAAAAACCCGGGATCGGCCAGCGCCATCCACTGCTGGTGCAGACGGCGGATTTCCTCCGGCGGCAGCGCAGCCAGCGCGCCCTCCCCGGCAGTACGACGGTCGTAGTAAGCGCACAACCCGCCTTGGACGATGATTTCCGCCGCGGCGGCACACCCCTGGCAGCAAAACTGCCGCCACTGGCCGTCGAGCTCCATGCGCACCGGCGAGTCGCCCAGCGGCAGGCTGCAGTGGTAGCAGCGCGTCTGGGCAATGTGCGGCGGCGCACGGTCTTCAGCCACGGCAGACGACAGAGGGAGAGCGGGACTCGTCATATCGGGCATCGTAAAAACGCCTGTGTCGCGGCGGGTTGAGATGTATCAAGAAGTTTCTATCTATGCCTTGGGGTGAACCCGCAGCGGCGCGCTCAACCTTGCCACTGCGCCCAAGCTTTTTCCAGCCGCTTGAGCGACACCGGCGCTGGCGTGCGCAGCTCCTGCGCGAACAGCGACACGCGCAGTTCCTCGATCATCCAGCGCAGCTCCTGCAGCCGCGGCGGCAGCGCACCGCGGTACTGCGCCGCCTCGCGCTGCCAGCGCGCCAGCCACGGCGCCAGTTGCGCCTGCAATTGCGCGTCGCGCGCCGGGTCGGTGCGGAATTTGTCCAGCCGCCGCTGCACCGCCTGCAAGTAGCGCGGCAGGTGCGCCAGCTGCGTCGGCGGGGTGTCGGCGATGAAGCGCGGGCCGACCAGCGCCTGCAGCTGCGCCTGCACATCGGCCTGCAGCGCCGGTTGCTGCTTGAACGCGGCGAGCTTTTTTTGCGCCGCCGACCACTCGGTCAGGATCGCCGAAGCCAGCCGCATCACCTCGGCGGCGAGCAGCTGAAACCGTGGCTTGCCCTCGCCCAGCCGCTGCGCGAACGACGCCGCGTCGGTGGGCAGCGGATCGGGCAGAAACGCGCGGTCCAGCGCGCTGTCGATCACTTGCTCGCGCAACGCTTCGGCCGTGCCCAGCGGCAGGTAGAGCATCGCCGCGGTCTGCAGCCCGGGCAGGTTTTTCTCGGCGTGGCGGATCTGTTCCTTGATCTGCAGCGCAAACAGCCGGCGCAGCCCGGCACGGTGGACGCGCGCCGCCTCCTCCGGGGTATCGAACACCTCGACGTCCACGCTGGCACCGCGGTCGACCAGCGCGGGAAAGCCCATCAGCGTATGGCCGCCGCGACGCAGCTCCAGCAGTTCGGGCAAGGTGCCGAAGGTCCAGGCGGTCAACCCCTGCAGCGCGTCGATCGGCACTTCACCCGCTGGCGTGGACGGCGGTTGGGACGCGGCAAGCGCGGCCGCCTCGTCTGCTTTTACATGCGCTGCCGCGGTGGACGCGGTGTCGGCCGCCTGCGCCGGCAGTTTGCCGCGCAGGCTGGCGAGTGCGGCGAAGGCCGTGCGCGACGCTTGCCCATGCTCGGCGCGCAGCTTGTCCAGATCGCGGCCGCTGGCGATGAGCCGGCCGTGGGCGTCGACCACCTGCACGTGCATGAATAGGTGCGGGCCCAAGGTTTCGAGCTTGAAGTCCGCGCGGGCGATCGGCAGCCCGGTGGCCTCGCGCACGTGCTCGCGCAGCGCGTCGAGCAAATCGCCCTGGGCGAAGCGCTCGGGCGCAGTCAGTTCCTCGACAAAGCGCTCGGCAGTCTGCGGCAGCGGTACCAGCCGCGCGCGCGGGCGCAG
>JBFXEK010000128.1:0-5505 GCA_050180155.1 Thiomonas sp.
CTCGCCGCGGCCGCGCGCGGCGCCGATGAAAATGTCGAGCTGCTCGCGCACTCGCGCCTGGCCGACGTAGTCGTCGAGCTTGTGCGGGCGCAGCGCGCGCTCGATCACCGCCTCCTGCGCGCTGCTGGCGGCGGGGTCGATCACGCGGGTAGCGGGGACGAAAGCATCAGGCTGGATGGACACGGCTGGGGCAAATGACGACTGGGAATTTGCACAGCATAGATCATCAGCCGCGCAGCAGGGCTTGTTCGGCCAGCGCCAGGGCATCGGGCAACCCGGAGAGCACGACCGTGTCGCCGGCGCGCAGTTGCAGCGTCGGCGCCGGTTTGACCACCCGGCCGTCGCTGCGCCGCACCTGAGTGATGCGCACCCCGTCGCGGCTGACGGCACGTAACGTCCGTCCTACCGCCGCAGCCTCGGGGGTGAGCGTGACCGACAGCAGCCGCGGCTGTTCGGCATCGTCGAGCGAGGCGTCGTCGCTACCGTGGAACCAGTCGCGCAACAAGCCGTAGCGCGCTGCACGCGCGTGGCGCACGCGCTTGAGCACCCGCGGCAGCGGCACGCCGACCAGCGCCAGGGTGTGCGACGCCAGCATCAACGAGCCTTCGAGAATTTCCGGAACGACCTCTGCGGCGCCAGCCTCGCGCAGCTCCTCCAGCGGCGCGTCGTCGAGCGTGCGCACGACCACTGGCACGTGCGGCGCATGTTCGCGCATGAGATGCAGGATGCGCAGCGCCGACTGCGTTTCCACATACGTGATGACCACGGCACTGGCGCGTTGCAAGCCGGCGGCCTGCAACGTGGCCAGGCGTGTGGAATCGCCGTAGACCACGTTCTGCCCGGCGGCCTGCGTCTGCGCCACGCGGTCGGGGTCGAGGTCCAGCGCGATATGCGGGATGTGCTCGGTGTCGAGCAGCCGCGCCAGGTTTTGCCCGCAGCGGCCGAAGCCGCAGATGATGACGTGGTTCTGCGCGGCAATGGTGCTGCGCGCGATGTTGGTCAGCTGCAGCGAGGCGAGCATCCAGTCCGCCGACGAAATTTTCAGCACGATGCGCTCGATGTACTGCCCCAGCAACGGCGTGTAGAGCATGGAGATCACCATCGCCGCCAATACCGGGTTGAGCACTTCGGGCGGCAGCAGCTTGTTGTTCGCGGCAATGTTGAGCAGCACGATGCCAAATTCGCCCGCCGGCGCCAACCAGAGCCCGACGCGCAGGCTCAGCCCAGGCGGTGTTTTGCGCAGCCGCTCGATGCCAAACACCAGCGCCGCCTTGGCCAGAGGCGGCAACAGCGCCAGCAGCAGCACCAGCCACCACTGCGCCAGCACCAGCCGCCAGTCGAGCAGCATGCCGATGGTGATGAAAAACAGCCCGAGCAGCACGTCGCGGAATGGCCGAATGTCGGCCTCCACCTGCGCCTTGTACGGCGTTTCGGCAATGAGCATACCGGCGAGAAACGCACCCAGCGCCAACGACAGCCCGGCCAGCTCGGTCACCCAAGCCAGTCCCAGGGTGAGCAGCAGCAGATTGAGCATGAACAGCTCGTCGGACTTGCGCTTGACGACGATGCGCAGCCAGGGCTGCAACACCCTGCCCCCGGCGAGCAGGATGACGGCCAGCACCAGCACGGCCTTGATCGCGGCGAACAGCAAGAGCCGCGGCAGTTCGCTGCTGTGCGATGCCAGCGCCGGGATGAGAATGAGCAGTGGCACCACCGCCAGATCCTGGAACAGCAGGACGCCGATGATGTGGCGGCCATGTTCGGAATCGAGCTCGATGCGCTCGGCCAGCAGCTTGACCACGATGGCGGTCGAGGACATGGCGAACGCGCCGCCGATGGCGACCCCGGCGCCCAGCGGCTGACGCCAGAACTGCGGCAGCAATAGCGCCAGCGCGATGCTGGCGACGACCGTCAACGCCATCGCCGACGCCACCTGCGCCGCCCCCAGACCGAAGACCAGCGAGCGCATCGCCTTGAGCTGTCCGAGGCTGAACTCCAGGCCGATGGAAAACATCAGAAACACCACGCCGAACTCGGCCAGATGCTGCAAGCCGGCAGTGTCGCCGGCCAGCGCCAAGGTGTTCGGGCCGATGACCACACCCACTGCCAGGTAGCCGAGCATCGGCGGCATCGACAAGGCGCGAAACAGCGCCACGCCGATCACCGCGGCGACGAGGTAGAGCAGGGTGAGTTCGAGGCCGGTCATGAAGGCGACGACAGAGGACGGAACGAGCGCAAGCCAAGCAAGACAGCATAAACCATGCCATTGACCTCGGCTTATTGTCTGCCGCCGCTGACGCCGCGGCGAAAAGGCGTACACTGCACGCCGTAGTAACGCAAAAAGTTGTCCCTGTAGAAGAACGTCGAATCCCTTTCCGCCTCAGGCGGCGAGCGGCCTGATTGAATTCCCCAAGTGATTGCTGGCGTGTTTCTGCACCGCGCGGCGCGTTGCTGCGCGGTTTCCCTTCAATCGAGGAACTCAATATGGCCCTGCAAACCGGCTCAGTCAAATGGTTTAACGACAGCAAAGGCTTCGGCTTCATCGCCCAGGACGGCGGCGCTGCCGATCTGTTCGTGCACTTCAGCGAAATTCAAGGTGGCGGCTTCAAGACCCTGGCGGAAAACCAGCGCGTCCAATTCGAAGTCAAGCAAGGCCCCAAAGGGCTGCAAGCCGCGAACGTCACCGCGATCTGAACCCCCTGTCAGTGAAAAAACCGCAGCTCAGGCTGCGGTTTTTTTTTGCCCTTTCCGCGCTGTCGCTCAGCGTGCGGGATTTAAGCTGAGTATCCAGCGCGCCAGGTCCAGCGCCTGGCGCGCGTCGAGATCGCCGTCAGGGGCATACGCCGGCATCGGGATCACCCCCCACGTGCCCTGGTGGCCGTTGAGAATGGCGTCTTGCAAAATGACCGCGGCATTGGGGTTGTGCGCGTAACGCTGCGCCACCGCGGTGTACGCCGGGCCGACTTTTTTCTGGTCGATGGCATGGCAGGCAAAACAGCCCTCGGACTGCGCCAGTTTGGCCATATCGGCAGCCGACGCCGCCAACGCCGGTCGCAGCGCGACAAACAACACCACGGCGCCCAGCTGCGTCGCCAGCCTCGCGTTCACTTGAACTGCTGCCCCATCGTCGCCCCCTTGGAGAGCTGGGTGAGGTAAGCCACGAGGTCGATCATCTCCGGGCTGTCGTAGCCCGGCGGCTTGCCCATGATGCCGGCGCGCACGCAGTGCACGATCTGCCGCTCCAGGGTGTAGACGGCGTGTTTCTTCGCCTTGTACTTGGGGTATTTGGCCGCGGCGCCGATCAGGCTGGGCAGATGCGCGCCTGCGGGAGTGGTGCCCTCGGTCTTGCCGCCGTCGGTGTGGCAGGCAGCGCAGGTCATCAGGTGGCTGCTGAAGGCGTTGGGCGGCACCCAGGTCTGCTTGGTGCCGAAGGTGTCGTTGGCGAAAATCTGCGCGCCCTGCGCCGCCGCCTCGTCCACCGACGACACCTTGGCGGTGGCGGTGAAATGGCCGGCGGGTGCGGTAGCGGCGACTGCGGCCGTAGCCGAACAGGCCAGCGCGGCCAAGCCCAGCACGGCGGTTTGCCGTTTGAGAAAAAGCCTGGTGCGGATCATGCGGGTCTCCTTCGGGATGGACACGATCTATGCGGATTGTGCCGCCGGCATGGCCCGCCTGCGGTGAGCAGATGTGACGAGTTGCGTGCAGACGTGCGGCGCTGTGCTACAACCAAAACGAAGGAGCCGTGACACGCATGAACACTTTGCTGCTGTGGGGGTTTTCGGTGCTCGCGGCCATTTTTTTTGTTTTTGCACGGCCTGGAGGCGTTCTCCGACGAAGTCACCCGGCTGGGCGGCGAACGGCTGCGCCACGCCCTGGCGCGGATCACCCGCAGCGACTGGCGTGCGGCGCTGGTCGGCGGGCTGGTCACCGCAGTGGTGCAGTCGTCGTCTGCGGTGACGTCGATGGTCGTCGGGCTGGCGCACAAGCGCGCATTGAGTGCGCGCGCCGCAGTCGGCCTGATCGTCGGTGCCAACGTCGGCACCACGCTCACCGCCTGGCTGGTGGCGTACAAGCTCGAAGGCTTGGGGCCGATTTTCGTCACCCTTGGCGGCGCCTGGTCGCTGCTGGCGCCGCGGCCCTGGCGGGCCTACGGCAAAGGCATTTTCTACTTTGGCCTGATTTTTCTCGCGCTGGACCTGGTGGCGCAGTCGCTCGCGCCGCTGGCGCGCAGCCCGCAGATCGGCGCATGGCAGCCGCTGCTGCAGTCGCCGGTGCTGGCGCTGTTGTTCGGCACCCTGCTGACCGCGTTCGTGCAGTCGTCGTCGGTGGTCAGCGGTCTGGCAGTGGTTGCGGCGTCGCAGCGCGTGCTCGACCCGGCGGTGGCGGTGTGGATGGTGGCCGGCGCCAATCTGGGCACTACGTCCACCGCGCTGCTGGCCAGCGCCAGCCTGGGCTCGCTGGCACGGCGGCTGGCGTTGTTCAACGCCGCGTTCAACGGTTTTGGCGTGTTGTTGTTCGCCACGCTGCTGCAGCCGGTGATCGCCGCGGTGCTCGCCACGCCGTTGACTGCGGCGCAGCAGGTCGCGATGGTGCACACCGTGTTCAACCTCTGCGCCGCGCTGATCGCGCTACTGGCCCTGCCGTGGGTCTGGCCGCGACTGCAGGCCGTGCTGCTGCGCGAGGCTCAGACGGGCTGAGCACGCCGCCCCGACCGCCCCGCGCTGCGCTCGGCCAGGCGCCTGTCGCTCCTGGTGAGAATGGCCTGCAGGCCCAGCTTGCGGATCTGGCGATAAAACGCCGAGTAGTCCATCTGCGCGGCTCTGGCGGCGTCACGCACACAGCCTTGCGCGCGTTCGATTTGCCGACACAGATACGCCCGCATGAACGCCTCGCGCGCCTGGCGCAGCGGCTGCTGCAGATCAATTGTCGTCAGCGCCGCCGCTGACGTAACGGGGCGACGCCGTGGGCGGCAGTCTGCGCCCGCTGCCGCTGGCGTGCAGACAGGCGCAGAGGTCGCCGCCTTGCTCCCGGGCGCCGTGCCGAGCAGGCGAGCGATGCGCGCGGCCAGCTCGAGCGGCTGCACTGGCTTGACCAGCCAAGCGTCGATCCGCAGTTGTTGCAACGCCTGCCGATCGACCGGCCCGGGCGGGGCCAAAACGATGCTCGGCGGCAGCGTGCCGCGGGCGCCACTGGCCCAGCGCCGCAGCAGCGACAGACCGTCGGTGTCGGGGATGAATAAATCGAGCAGCAGCACATCGATCGGGCGTTGTGTCCACGGCGGGGACGATCGCGGTGGCTCGCGCAAGTAATCGACGTGGGGCGTCAGCCGCTGCAGCGCGGCCAGGACGTCGGCCTGGACCTCGCCGACGATGAGGATGTTGCCGCGCATGTCCCCTTGCGGCTCAACCGCCGACATACGCCGCCTCCGCAGGAATCTGATATTGCCCCGGCCCCATGAGGTCGATGCCGCAGGGCAGGTTGTCCAGCCAGTCGAGCAACTGGCCG